>NZ_JANEWI010000040.1:0-38370 GCF_028069775.1 Citrobacter sp. Igbk 17
GTATTAATTTATTCTTAATATCTGCCCATTGCCCTAAAAATAATTTTTTCCTTCTGGTTTTGCTGTACTCTTTTTATCTAACGATAAGACCACATAGATTCAATATCATTGGAACGGCTTAACTTATTTTAAGGAATAATATTAATGTTTAAATCCGCAGTTACTGACGTTGGTTTGCTACATTGATATTTACAGCTATCGAGGTACTTACAGTCTCTGCCTGCAGTTCAATGGGAAAATGGGGCCAATTAAACGTGAATGCGTTCCAGCAGAATTACTGGGATGTGTATAAATATGAACGCATAATAGACTACAGCAACACGTCAGGTCGCTCAATGTATCCGCTTAATTACAGCCAGACCGCAACACCGGGAAGGGATACCGACCGACAAACCTCCCTTAGCGTTTCAAGGCCAGTAGATGATTGGATGTTCAATGCCAAATACAACATCGACCAAAGCAGTCATGACCCAACCAGTCCCCAGGAATCCCGCTTAGTGCTTTATCGGGCGCAGTCGGTGGCTCCAGATATACATATCACTGATTTTTACGCGACCAGTATTGCTCCTGCTGGTAATACGCTCTATCTCAACTCATTTCGCACGACAGAAGGTGTTGGGATACAAATTCTAAAAGCCAGCCCCCTTCTGTTATCTCCTTTAAGGAGGTTACGTTGAAGGGGGAATGGTTTCGGCAACAGCTAATTTCAGGATTTATTATGAGTAGTGTTCTGAGTTTTCAAACATGTTCCACAAATATATAATGGAGTTTTAAATGAGCGATACATTTTATGGCCCTTGTAAAGACATTGTTATTGAAGGTAACCCAACCATCACCTATAAAGATATTTATGGAGGGGATACAAATGGTAGAGCGGACATTAGCGATAAACTTACATTTTTGATAGATATGTTAATCAATAATGGGGATGTGAATCGTTGGGCTACACTGGCGTGCGATATATTTAATAGTGAAGGAAAATCATATTCTGACCATGCTGGAAACGGATGGAAAAAAGATTTTGGGATTAAAGGACACTACATGGATGTACAGAAACTATTGTCCGATACCACTCCCCGGTCAACTGCAGAAGAACATGATGATGGTTACCTAAGCTCAGGTTTAAAAATAGCCAACAGCCTTAAAGAAGTTAATGATGCTGCTGCAGATTCAATTGCAGCAGCAATGCACCACAAGATGTCTGGAAAAGATTATGAAAAATACCATACTATTGACCCCTTAGTGAATAATACGACATGTGATGATACCGTCATTTATTTTCTGGCCACACATAAAGATCGCCATGGGAAAGCATATCGATATAGCTATAATTGCTTCGGTATCGCATTTTATGATTTACAATTGAGTGTTGTTGTTGATGATAAACCTTTTAACATGGCAACAGGAAATATGGATTATGATCAGGCTATAGCAAAAAACGCAGAGTCACCGATCCCCGGACTTTCTTACTCCAGTTTTGCAAAATCATCAGTAGATGAATATAAAAATATATTATTGAACAATGTAACGCACGAAACCACCATAGGTAAACAAGTATCGGAAACAAGCAGTAATACCATCACCGATACAGAAGAATATAGCTACGGTGAGACAGTGGGAGTTGATGTTTCAGTCGGCCAGAAATTCAAAATGTTCCATTACGACGTATCATTATCCTGTGATTTCACCGCCGAGCAACTGATTGCAACAGCTTATTCTGAGACCAACTCTAAAACTGACACATTCAGTGGTCAATCCACAACCAGTATAATTGTACCTCCCCACACAGCATGCTTGACACAAGCAACAATATCCGATGTTAACGTAGCTACTGAATATGATTCTCCAGTTACGTTGAAGTATAAAGTGGCTATTTTTTCTATGTGCGGAGATTGCTATGATGATAATGCAGCCACCCATAATTTAAATTCTTATGAACATAGAAATTTCGTTGCTATGTTTGGTGATGATACAACACCAGCACATACCAATCTTTATAACCGAGCAGTTCTCAATCCAAATAGCGAAGTTTATGATAAAACCCATGGTGTAACACAAGGTACAATATACAATTCCAATAAAACCCCATGGGCGGATCATTTAAATTGGGAAAACATCCATAATGAAATTTATGGTGACTTTGACGCCATGTTAAAAACAATGACACAAGAATTACCTCTGTCAACAACAGGCGCAACATTAACACAAATCATCTCGTCCAATGATGCTAAAAGTGATTTAATTCCAATCCACCCACTGCGTAAAATATATACACAGTCAAGAATTCCGAAAGCTTTATCTCCAGGACAAAATTTTAACCTTAGCAAGCTTCCTTTAATTGGCGAAAATGATTTCAGCGTTGCCTACTCTAGCTTTAATGAAAAGTATGGCATATGGAAAGCACTCAAAGATGACGATACTAACACCCATATTGATAAAAGCATTGCTGAGATCATCTATGATCATAACTCAGACACATATATTCTATGTACACATACCAATGGAGTCGTCAAAGTTAAATATTTTATTGATGAGAACACGTATAAGTCGCTGGAACAAGACGAATATACAAAAAACAGCGAACTGGCAAGCACTGTTGATTTCAATGTGGTTATATCATAGTCACGTTGTTTGATTTGGTAGTAATTGTACGCAATTTAAATATAACGACAGAAGGTGTCGGGATGCAAATTGTGGGCAACCCCCCAGGCAATTTCTACCAGGGGGGTACATAAAAGGAACTACTCTTCACCTTTCTTATTACTCAGACCATACTCGCGTAACTTATTGGCAATCGCGGTATGTGAAACCCCCAGGCGTTTAGCCAGTTTACGCGTGCTGGGATAATTCATATAAAGCTGCGTTAACACAGAACGTTCAAAGCGGCTGGTGATTTCATCCAGCGACCCTTCCATCACCTCTTCTCCGACGGCAACTGTTGCTGCATCATAATCCGGCAATAAGATATCCTGCGGGCGCAGTTCATAGCCTTCAAGCTGAGTTAACGCCCGATAGATAGCATTTTTAAGCTGACGCACATTACCCGGCCAGCCGTAGCGGGTTAGCACCGTGCTGAGATCGGCAGACAACTTCGGACGAGGTACACCCTGTTCGTCAGCAAAACGCGCCACAAACAGCTCGGTGAGCGGCATAATATCTTGCGGGCAATCGCGTAGCGGCGGCAGATTAAGCGTCAGGACATTCAGACGATAATAGAGGTCCTCACGGAAAAGACCTTTCTGCACCAGTTCCACCAGGTTCTTTTGCGTCGCGCAGATTACGCGAACATCAACATGAACTTCATGATCTTCGCCCACGCGACGGAACGTCCCGTCATTGAGGAAGCGCAGCAATTTCGTCTGCATGCGCGGCGACATTTCGCCAATCTCATCCAACAGCACTGAACCGCCATTCGCCTGCTCAAAGAACCCTTTTTTACCTTCCGGGGCGTGGCCAAACAGTTCGCTTTCTACCGCATCTTCAGGAATAGACGCGCAGTTCAGCGCCAGATAGGGTTTTGACGCACGTGGACTCGCCAGATGGCAGGCATGTGCAAAGAGATCTTTGCCGGTGCCAGTATTTCCGGTGATCAGCAGCGGTGCACTCAGCGTCGCCAGCTTGCGAGCCTGTTCAACAACGTGTTTCATTTTGGCGCTGACGGCAATAATCTGGCTGAATGCGCTCAGATCCTGGGTGGTCATGTTTTGCAATTGACGGCCCATACGGAGGGTAGAACGTAACATCACCACGGCACCGGTTAGCATCTGCTCCTGGTTTTCACCCTGCAAATGGACTGGCGTAATCTCCATCAGGAAGTTTTGCCCGTTAATCACGACATGTTCACTATGGGAATCCTGCGGATTACTTTCCAGCCAGCGCTGGAAGTTAAACCCATTGATGAGCTGTGCAGCCGTGTGGTTGCGCATCCGCTCCTGGGGGTGGGCAAAAAGCTGGCAACTTGCCGGGTTTGCCATCTCCACTTTGCTTTTCATATCCAGAGAAAGAACGGGTTCAGGCAATGCTTCAAGCAACGCGCTAAGCGCCAGATGTTCGCGTTCGGAAGGCATCCAGGGCACGGTGCGGACGTCCGTTACCCCTGCGATGCGGCGGATTTCAGCCATCAGGCTGCTGAAGTTAGTGAACTCCAGTTCCGCAAAATTAAGGTAGATTCGCCCGATGGGGTCAATCTCGATACCGCGTAAATCAATGCTTCTCAGCACCAGTAAATCGAGCAATTCGCGGGTCAGACCAAGACGGTCTTCACAAAAGACTTCCAGACGCATGGGAACCTTCACCTAAACAAGGGATCATGTGTTAGATGATAAGCCAGTATTGGGTTAGCAGGAAGGACTCTGTCAACAAATATTGACAGCACGCTGGAAAATTGGGCGCCGGGGCGTAAAGTTATACGATCGGCACCCGTATTTACTCAACTTTCACGCGGGGATTTGTTCTTTTGTAAGGTCTCTTTCACCTGACCGATCAACTGACGGCGGAAATCCCCCAGTCGCGGTTTATCATCATCAATCCACGGTAATGGACGGCACAACTCCATCGCTTTAATCCCCAGACGCGCTGTTAATAAGCCCGCGCCAATACCCTGCGCGGCACGCGTGGATAGCCGGGCCGCTAAATCCTGCGACATCCAGTCCATCCCCACTTCCCGCACCAGCTCGCTGGCCCCGGCAAAAGCGATATTTAACAGTACCAGACGAAACAGGCGCAGGCGGCTGTAATAGCCGAGTTCGATGCCATACAGCGTAGCTATACGGTTAATCAACCGCAGATTTCGCCAGGCAATAAACGCCATATCCACCAACGCTAACGGGCTGACGGCAATCATCAGCGTGGATTCCGCCGCAGAACGACTGATCTCACGTCGTGCTTGCGCATCCAGTACTGGCTGCACCAGATGGGCATACAGGCTCACAACTTCCCGATCATTTTGCGTTTCATGGGTAGAGGCATACCAGCGTTGTAGCGCAGGGTGAGACTGATCGATACCTGCCTGTTGTGCCAACTTTTCACAAAATGCGCGGCCTTTTCCGGTTCCGTGACTGTGTAACAAATCACGCGCTTCATCACGCTCGTGTGCGCGTTGACGTAAACGCCACAGCCGACGCCACTCGGTTGCCACCGACCCCACGCCTGCACCAATAATCAGCGCACCCGCAGCACAGCCCCCCAGCGCAACCCAGTCCTGAGTCTGCCAGGCGTTCATCGTCCACTGCACGCCCTGAGCAACCACACTGATGCCAAACAGTGCCAGCCCGCCCATCACCATTTTGCGCCACAGGCTGCGTTTAGGACGTAACGCGGCATCAATAACAGCTTCAGCCTGACCTTCGTCTTCCAGCGGCTCATCCACTGTCGCCGGAGAAAAAGTCTGCGCTTCGGTATCGGTGAACATTTGCTGTGCTTTAAATGCCGTGTTTGGTTCCACTTCCAGTGGACCTGAGAAATCGATACGCGGTTTTAACGGCTCGCTCATCGCAATTTATCTCCTATTAAAAACTCCAGCGCGGCATCCAGGCGAATATGCGGTAAGGGTTTATCCACATCCATGACCTGCGGGCGAAAGGCTTCAAACTGGAAACCCTGGCGATCCCAAAAAGCCTGGCCCGGTAAACGCGCAGGGACCTCTCCCGGATAGACGGTCAACGGCTCGCCGTCGCTCAGACGATTGCCGCGCAGCGCGGGGATCTTCTCGCCCTTCACATCAATCAGCCCGCTGGTGGTTGCCTGCACCGATGCCAGTCCCAGACAGTCCATACTGATGCCTTCAAACGCGGCATTTTGCCAGGCGTCCTGAATCAATTGCTGCAACAACGACACCATATTGGCATGCTGATCGACCGTGACGTGGTCGGCCTTGGTGGCAGCGAACAGCAACTTATCGATTACCGGCGAGAACAACCGCCGGAACAACGTGCGCTGACCATAATGAAAGCTTTGCATCAGTTGTGTCAGTGCCAGACGCATATCGTTAAACGCCTGTGGTCCGCTGTTAAGCGGTTGCAGGCAATCAACCAACACAATTTGGCGGTCAAAGCGCAGAAAGTGATTCTTGTAGAACCCTTTCACGACCTTTTCACAGTAGTAATTAAACCTGTCGCGCAACATGCCCGCATTGGTGTGTTTATCTGCTTGTGCCAGTTTTGACTCACCAAAAGCATCGACATCCGGCCACGGGAAAAACTGCAGCGCAGGTGCGCCAGCCATGTCCCCCGGCAGCACAAAGCGCCCAGGTTGAATAAAATGCAATCCCTGCTGTTTGCACTGATGCAGATAATCTGTCCATGCTGCGGCGATTTCCGCCAGACGGTTTTCGTCCGCAGGTGCCAGCGGGTCAAGTCCCTCGCATAGCTGCCGCCATCTGGCCGACCATTCACCTCTCTGTCCCTGTAATAATCCGGTCATTTGCCGTGACCAGCCAAGGTAATCCTGGGCCAGCATCGGTAAATCAAGCAGCCATTCCCCCGGATAATCGACGATTTCCAGGTACAACGTAGACGTATCTTTAAAGTGACGCAGCAAAGAATCGTTGGATTTGTAGCGCAACGCCAGGCGAATTTCACTAACACCACGCGTCGGCGTCGGCCAGGTTGGCGGAGAGCCATATAGCTGGGCCAGTCCCTCGTCATAGGTAAAGCGCGGAATACCAAAATCGCGCTGAGGAACCCGCTTTACGCCAAGCAGACGCTCTTCACGCACACAACTGAGCAACGGCAGACGAGCACCGGCATGAATATTGAGTAACTGGTTTACCATAGCGGTAATAAACGCCGTTTTACCGCTGCGGCTAAGTCCGGTGACAGCCAGGCGCAGATGCCGATCTACGCCGCGATTAACCAGCGAGTTGAGTTCATTTTTAAGTCGCTTCATCGCCATCCCGTTATGCTGAAGGAACCGAAGAAATTATAACAAACAGGGAGTAAACATAAGGTTTAATACTGAGTTATCAACTCCCTGAAAGAAATCAGGCGACATCATTCATGTCGCCTTTAGCTAAGAGAAAGCATGCGGATTATTTATTCTCTACTTTAGGAAGATGAATCCCGCTGATACCGCCTTCGTTAGTTACCTGTGTATAGCCCATCCCGGTCAGCACATCTTTTGCCATCCCGGATTGACGACCTGAGTTGCAATACAGCTTCACGGTGTCGGTCTTATCAGGGACTTCTGCCGCAATTCGTGCCTGCAAATCCTTTAAAGGGATGTTGATGGCACCCTGAACGTGTTCCTGCTGATATTGTTCAGGAACACGAACATCAATCCAGTGCTCCGCCGCAAACACCGGCATGCCGATGACCAGCGCCAGCGCCAATACGCTTTTTTTCAACATAGTATCGTTCCGTTAAATGATGGAAAGTCACCTAACACTATATACTTGATCTTAAGGAAATATTGCGAGCGTACTATCACTGGCCATAGCGTTGGGAAATTTTCCTGGCAACCTTGCTCAATAATGGCTCCAGTACCAACACCAGCAACATTTTTAAAGGACGGCGGGCCACGGATTTCACCGCCCACCCCGCAACGCCCGCAGGGCCGTAGCGAAGTGCAGTAAGAAGCACCAGCTTGCCTGCTATTTTAAAGCCCGGCTTAACCCTTTGCCCGGCACGTTGCCAGCGATTATTCATTTCAATCCTCACAATTGACGGAAACGACTGCGCAATGTGAAGGTATCCGATGTCACATAACGCTCCATTTCACGCAAACGCTTTTCGCTCGCGGCCAGTTCACGATCGACGGAATCCAGCAGTTCTCCGCTCGATGGCTGTTGTTCGCCGGATGCGACGTTGTCCGGCATAGGGTCCAGCACAAACGTCAACACGATGTAGGCAACTACGGTGAAAAAGGCCAGACCAAAAAAGACTGACAGTACCACCAGGATCCTTACCAGCTTCACGGGGACATCAAGATAGTGCGCAATACCGGCACAGACCCCTTTAACCATGCCCTGCTGCGGGATACGCCACAGTTTTTTGTTCAGGTTAACGCCCCCCATTAGCGGTCCCTCCAGTTTGGATGTTCGGCATCAAGGATATCTTCCAGCGCCTGAATACGTTCACGCATACGCTGTGCATCATTGTTGAGCTCTACCAGACGTTGCTGATCGCTTTGCGACAGTTCACCACGGCTGGAACGGTTGCTGTAATGCAACCACAGCCAGATCGGCAAAACGAACAGCACAAAGATAGTTAACGGAATGGCCAGAAATAGCGCGCTCATGAGTACTCCTTACAGGTGATGAGCGGCGGCGCGTTCGGGCGCCGCCAGTAGTTATTATTGCTTGTCTTGCTGCATTTTGGCTTTAAGCTGCGCCAGCTGCTCGCTGATTTCATCATCTGCTTTCAGGTCAGCAAATTGCTGATCCAGAGATTTTTGCTTACCGAAGTTATGGCTTTCAGCTTCCGCTTCCATCTGATCAATGCGGCGCTCAAAAGATTCAAAGCGGGCCATTGCTTCATCCAGTTTGCCGCTATCCAACTGACGACGGACATCGCGGGAAGAACTCGCCGCCTGATGACGCAACATCAATGCCTGCTGACGAGCCCGGGTTTCACTGAGTTTATTTTCCAGCTCACCAATCTCTTTTTTCATCCGCGCCAGCGTATCGTCAACCAGCGTCACTTCATGCTCCAGAGAAGCAATTAAATCGGTCAGTTTCTGCTTTTCAATTAATGCAGAACGCGCCAGATCTTCTTTCTCTTTACGCAGCGCCAGCTCCGCTTTTTCCTGCCACTCCGCCTGCTGCGCACTGGCCTGTTCAATCCGGCGGGACAGCTGTTTCTTTTCTGCCAGTGCACGCGCTGAGTTAGATCGAACCTCAACCAGCGTGTCTTCCATTTCCTGAATCATCAACCGCACCAGTTTCTGCGGATCTTCGGCCTTTTCCAGCAACGCATTAATATTGGCGTTCACGATGTCGGCAAAACGAGAAAAAATACCCATAATGTAATCCTCACTTACTGTTCTGATATCGGGCAATGCCCTGCTGCTTCCATAATGCACTTGTCGTGCCAACTTTTTATCTTATTGATTTTAAAGATGATATCTAATTTTACCTGACGAGAGAATTAGGGTAAATTGGTGAATAACACTAACAAATGGTGAATTTCATCATGGCAGGATATAAAGATACTCTTCTGGGAGAAGCAAACAGCTTCATTGAAGTGCTGGAACAAGTCTCCCATCTGGCCCCTCTGGAAAAACCCGTGCTGGTTATCGGTGAGCGTGGCACAGGAAAAGAGCTAATCGCCAACCGTCTGCACTACCTTTCCACGCGCTGGCAAGGACCGTTTATTTCGCTTAATTGTGCGGCGCTGAACGAAAATTTACTCGATTCCGAACTCTTCGGCCACGAAGCTGGCGCTTTTACCGGGGCACAAAAACGCCATCCGGGTCGCTTCGAGCGCGCCGACGGTGGCACACTTTTTCTTGATGAACTGGCAACCGCACCGATGCTGGTACAGGAGAAATTACTGCGCGTTATTGAGTATGGAGAACTCGAGCGCGTAGGCGGAAGCCAGCCGCTGCAGGTTAACGTACGACTTGTCTGTGCTACCAATGCCGACTTACCGAGAATGGTCAGCGAAGGTACTTTCCGCGCAGACCTGTTGGATAGACTGGCCTTTGATGTCGTGCAACTTCCACCTTTACGGGAGCGTAAAAGCGACATCATGTTGATGGCCGAACATTTTGCGATTCAAATGTGCCGCGAGATTGGATTGCCACTATTTCCCGGTTTTAGCGCACAAGCCAGAGAAACACTTCTCCACTATCGTTGGCCGGGCAATATCCGTGAATTGAAAAACGTTGTTGAACGCTCGGTATATCGACATGGTACCAGCGAATATCCACTGGACGAGGTAGTGATAGATCCGTTTAAGCGCCACGCCACAGACGTTCAGCAGCAGGAAACCCACTCTACAGTGGCAACGTTACCGCTGGATCTCCGCGCATTCCAGCAACAGCAAGAAAAGACGTTTCTGCAAACCAGCTTACAACAGGCAAAATTCAACCAGAAAAAGGCCGCCGAACTGCTTGGGCTGACGTACCATCAGCTGCGCGCGTTGCTTAAAAAACACCAGATTTAGTGATGCATTACCGACCGTTAAGCGCCTTCATGTGCAAAGCCCTCCACAACGCACATGAAAATAGTACCGTTTAACGATTCCCGCCTATCATCATTCTTGCATAATCTTTATACCGCCCTCATAATGAATGAACGTTCATTCACTGCATATTCACAAGACGACCAACACGGATACGCCTTGGCGTTCCTCCTTAGAAACTAACAGCAGGTAAATTATGGCAAAAAAAACGCTTCGACTTTCCTTCCCCCAGTGGCAGGGAGGCAACAATCCCCCCTATCATCTCGGATCACTTCTCTTGTCTTTTCTCTCGCCCGAAGCGAAAGGCCCCGTCGAGGATGTTCCCGTTGCTTTACCAGAAAGCGAGCCGCTGGTTGTCATAGATGGCATTACTGGTAAGCCACAGATTCTTAAACAGTTGAACGATGCCGCGACGCGTATTGAAAAACACGATCCCGACGCAATTGTCGTATTAGGTGGTGACTGCCTGGTTTCTTTGGTGCCCTTCGCGCATCTGCTGCATAAATACGGTGATAAGCTGGGCGTGCTTTGGATCGACTCTCACCCCGACGTGCAGACGGCTGAACAGTATCCAAATGCGCATGCCCATGTTCTTGGCGCGCTGATCGGCACGGGCGATAAAGATTTAGTAGCCCACGTCACGCACAAGGTTTCTGCGTCAAAAATTATGATTGCCGGCATTCACAATCCACTGATATACGAAAGCGACTATCTGACCCATCACAGTATTGCGACGACTGGCCCTGATGATGTCAAAAACGGTGCCAACGAGGTTATGGCGTGGATTGCCCGCGAGCACATCGAATATCTGGCGATTCATATTGATCTGGATGTTCTGGACCCGTCACTTTTCCGTTCTGTTTTGTTCGCCCAACCAGGCAGAGGTGAACATGATTTTGGCGATGTGGCCGAAGGTAAACTGACTATTGAAGAGGTGCTTAAACTGGTTAATCTTGCCACCGTACACGCGGAGGCCGTCGGGCTTACCATTGCTGAACATCTGCCGTGGGATATGGTAAACCTCAAGAATATGCTCAGTGCATTACCTCTCATGAAGTAACGCAAGATATCGATAAATCTCATCGCTGGTTCCAGGCCTTAAAGCGCGGTAAAGTTTCGCCATAGATTCAAAGATAAAGGTCGATATGCTAAAGAATACTGAAACCTACCATAAGCTTATTACCGCTGCCGCAGCCTGTTTTGCTGAGAAGGGATTCAGTGCTACCAGCGTGCGCGAAATTTCCACGCGTGCAGGTATAAGCCAGGGGGCTATGTATACTTACTTCAAAAGTAAGGATGAGCTTATACGGGCAATCGTTCTGGAAGAGCAAAATACTGCCCTGGCTGCCCATAATGAGCCCTGTGGCGGATCGTTTTTTGATCGTCTTTGCAAGCAGGTCGTTTCTTGCATAAGCGATGTCGGTTACCCTGTCACGCACCACCTTTGGGTAGAAATCATGGCCGAATCGGCACGCAACCCGGAGCTCAGGGAAGCGTTTATCGCCAGTGATAACATCATGCGGCAAAGCATTGCGGGAATAATTGCGCAAGGTATCGCCGCAGGAGAGTTTCGTCGGGATATTGACCCGGAAGCGATCACCATCATTCTGTTTGCATTTATTGACGGGCTGATTGCCCGTAAGGCTATTAACCCTGCGTTCTCATTGGCCACAGATGTACCTGCGTTCCCTGATTTAATGTCAAAGTTGCTCAAATAAAATACTTCCCTCGCCTGTTTTCTGATCTTTCCCCTGCCCACTTCGCGCCAGAAGTGGGTATTGCGGACATCAACATAATCAATACATAACGTATCAATTTATACAGTTAATGATGAGTTGCACCTGAGATCCCAACCACGCGTAAAAGCAAAAAAATCATTTCTGCGATCTCATCATTTCTATCCGCCCTTACGGCCACACATCTTGATACCATACAAATATCTCAACTGATATGCCGAACGTTTTACGCCGTTCACAGAGACAGCGTCGCTGAAAAAGAGACTGGATGCATGGATGACGATGGTGTATAAAATAATACAAACAGTATTATTTTATACTAAATGAATCATCATTACTTAAGCTGGAGATTGAACCATGCCCGCAAATATTACCCTGAACACAACGACGGATAGCTTCCCACCAGCAGGCCATTACTCACATAGTGTGACTGCCGGGGGATTCGTTTTCATTTCCGGACAGCTACCTGTCACGACTAATGGCGAAAGAAAAGCGGATGCTTCTTTTGAAGAACAGACCAGACTGGCTCTACAAAATGTTGATGCTTGTCTGGCGGGGGCCGGCGTTTCTCGCCAGCAACTGGTATCGGTACGCGTCTATGTCACGGACATTAACCAGTGGCCGACGTTTAATCGGATCTACGGCGAATGGATCGGTGATTCCCGTCCAGCCCGTGCTGTCGCTGGCGTTGCAGAGCTTCATTATGGCTTTGCCGTAGAAATTGAAGCCATTGCGTTAGCACAACAAGTGTGACTTTTAACTGCTACAGGTGAACAACAATGACTGAAATGACACTACCTGATTACCACGATGTTGCCGCGGCCGCTGAGCGCATCGCAGGTTATGCTAACAAGACACCGGTTATGACATCACGAACGGTGAATGAAGAGTTTGGCGCTGACGTTTTTTTTAAATGTGAAAACTTCCAGCGGATGGGTGCATTTAAGTTTCGCGGCGCGATGAATGCTCTGCGCCAGTTTACGCCACAGCAGCGAGCAGCCGGCGTCGTGGCTTTTTCATCCGGAAATCATGCTCAGGCAATCGCCCTGTCCGCAAAATTGCTGGGTATTCCGGCGACAATTATCATGCCGCACGACGCGCCAGCCGCTAAAGTTGCTGCCACGAAAGGATATGGCGGACATGTCGTGATGTACGACCGTTACACTGAAGATCGTGAAAAAATTGGCCGGGATCTGGCAGAAAAACAAGGACTGACGCTGATCCCACCTTACGATCACCCGCACGTTATTGCAGGCCAGGGTACCGCAACGAAAGAACTGATTGAAGAAGTTGGTGCTCTGGATGCCCTTTTTGTTTGTCTGGGCGGTGGCGGTCTTCTATCAGGTTCCGCACTGGCCGCGCGACACTTGTCCCCTGATTGTCTTATCTATGGTGTAGAGCCTAAGGCAGGCAACGACGGTCAACAGTCGTTTCGCAGTGGCAAAATTGTGCATATCGATACGCCGAAAACCATTGCTGATGGCGCGCAAACCCAACATCTTGGACAGCATACCTTTCCACTGATCCAGAAGCATGTTAACGATATTCTGACGGTTTCAGATGATGAATTAATTGCCGCAATGAAATTTATCGCGGAGCGAATGAAAATGGTCGTGGAGCCAACGGGCTGCCTTGGTTTTGCCGCCGCAAGAGCGCGAAAAGCGGACCTTAGAGGAAAGAAAATCGGCATTATCATCAGTGGTGGCAATGTTGATATCAGCCGCTACAGTGATTTCCTTGCCAGGTAATCTCATTAAGGTATCTGCGGTGCGGATACCTTATCGCTATGCGCCTGTTCCAGTCTGGAAAAGAAGCCCCAGGACGCTGTAAACTGGCCGCCATAATGGCAACAGGCATCACTGCAGGAGACTGGCATGCCAAAAACCGACGATAACTCGCTACTCAATCAAATTGATATTATCGCCAAAGGACTGAGCGACACCTTCTCTCCGTTTTGCGAGGTTGTGGTTCATGACCTCAAGAACCCTGAGCATGCGATCTTGTCCATACACAATAATCTGTCCGGTCGCAAACCGGGTCAGCCCGCAACAGAGCTTGGGCTGGCGCGGATCGCATCAGCTGATTTTCCCAACATCGTTGCCAACTACAGCAATCAGTTTGCGGATGGTCGCCCGGTAAAAAGTACCTCTATTGGCATCAAGGACGAACAAGGCAAATACGTCGCGGCGCTTTGCCTGAATGTTGATATGACGCTATTTCGCGGGATGCAGAGTGCACTGGCACGGTTTACTGAAACCGAGTGCTCACCTGTCAGCGAACACCTCGATCCTGGCAGTAATGAAGTGATTCGCCAGCGTATTGATGACTTTGCGGCTAAACGTGCAACAACGGCGCGAGCGCTGAAGACAGAAGACAGAAAGGTACTGATTCAACAATTGCGTAAAGAAGGTTTACTGAACGTACGTAAATCCATGGATACGGTGGCGCAGCATCTGGGCGTGTCCAGAGCAACCGCCTACCTGTACGCCCGTCAGGCTAACGCTATCGGCGAATAAGTTGGCCGTTTGACGCGAGGACGGTAATCAGTTTACCATGATGCAAATACTGTATAAAAAAACAGGATTAGCATTATGACTCTAGCGTTAGTAGGCGAAAAAATTGACAGGAACCGCTTTACCGGGGCGAAAATTGAAAACAGCACGTTTTTGAACTGCGACTTTTCTGGCACCGACCTTAGCGGCACTGAATTTATCGGTTGTCAGTTTTACGACCGTGAGAGCCAAAAAGGGTGTCATTTCAGCCGGGCCATCCTGAAGGATGCCATCTTTAAAAGCTGTGATTTATCAATGGCAGACTTCAGGAATGTCAGCGCATTGGGTGTTGAAATCCGTGGATGCCGCGCTCAAGGTGCGGATTTTCGCGGCGCAAGTTTTATGAATATGATAACCACGCGCACCTGGTTCTGCAGCGCATATATCACCAACACCAACCTGAGCTACGCCAATTTTTCAAAAGTCGTGTTAGAAAAGTGTGAGCTGTGGGAAAACCGCTGGATTGGCACGCAGATACTCGGCGCAACATTTAGCGGTTCCGATCTCTCTGGTGGTGAGTTTACATCGTTCGACTGGCGAGCTGCGAACTTCACGCATTGCGATCTGACCAATTCTGAACTGGGAGATTTAGATGTTCGGGGCGTCGATTTACAAGGTGTTAAGATAGATAGCTACCAGGCCTCTTTAATCATGGAACGACTTGGGATTGCCATTATCGGTTAGCCCTGGCTAAGCAAGCCCGCAATACACCAGGGAGCGGTGAATCCCCGCCCCTGTGTATCTGTTCTGTTACCCCTCAGGCATTGCTGAAGAATGGTGGGTGGAAATTTTCCACGCCTTCCCATCCCACGCGTAAGTAAACGTATAACGGGCCGAAACGGTCGATTTATCTGCGAAGGTGAAGGTATAAGTACCAGCATCAATCGCCTTATTACAGCCAAGGCGAATAGTTCGACTGTCAATTTTCCCGGTCGGTTTCTTCGCCAGGAAGTGCTCAAAATAATCCTCACGTTCAGCATCTGTTAACCGGGCTTTATTCGATACCGTGGGAAGTAATACGGCATCACTAAGGTAATTTTCGGATACCGTCTTCGCGTTACCCGTTTTCAGTGATTCATTCCACTTGTCGAATAGCGCTTCGATTTGTGCTTTGTCCACCTTCGCACACTCTGGAGCCGGAGTCGCAAAAACGGGGCCCGATAAAAGGATCAGTGAAACAGCAATACCAAGTAATTTCTTCATAGTAATCATTCCATTAATGGTTAGATGGCCGCGAGAAGGTCATTGATAACCGGATAGTCAACTCACCTGTAATAACCAATAGAAACCATTAACATACGCCGGGTGTAGAAAATAAAGACGCCAGAAAAAGATGGGTAAGTAATATGATGAAATAATTATATATTTTCGCTTTATTGTTCTGTATTTAACATAAACCACTACCTGAATGATTATAGTTCAGCATTCATATGATTTCTGTACCTCTTCCAGGTTCCCTTTAACGCTATCCCTTCCTTAAGTTTCGGTTCTTGCGCCACCACAGCACATAAATTTGGCATAGCTATACTCTCACGAGGCTCGCGCTTCGTTTATTACGGGTCAGATGAGGCATGAAAATGCTAAGATAGTTTATGAGTTATATTCAAAGTGGATCGCTGGTATGAATATTGACCAGGCCACAACGTTGAATTTGCAACTAACGGTATGGTTGCGCCCAAACTCAAACGGTAATGGCGAATGTCATTAAATATTAGTAAGATAGCTTCTTTATTCATAGTCCCTTAAAATTATGCGCCTGGTTTTATCAACTCTGATCGTGATGGCTGGACTTCTGAGTGGTCAGGCTGTTGCCGCGCCTCTGCAGACCACGCACGCTGATATTCGTGACAGCGGCTTTGTCTATTGCGTCAGCGGGCAAGTCAATACATTCAACCCACAGAAAGCGAGCAGCGGCCTGATCGTCGACACCCTGGCTGCCCAACTCTATGACCGGCTGCTTGATGTGGACCCGTACACCTACCGACTGGTGCCAGAACTGGCTGAGAGCTGGGAAGTGCTGGACAACGGCGCAACCTACCGTTTTCACTTGCGCCGCGATGTCTCGTTTCAAAAGACGGCCTGGTTTACGCCTACCCGTAAGCTAAATGCAGATGATGTGGTGTTTACCTTCGAGCGCATATTTGACCGTCACCATCCGTGGCACAACGTCAATGGCAGCAGTTTTCCCTATTTCGATAGCCTGCAATTCGCTGACAACGTGCAAAGCGTGCGCAAGCTGGATAACAACACGGTCGAATTTCGTCTGACTCAGCCAGATGCCTCCTTCCTGTGGCATCTGGCGACACACTATGCCTCCGTAATGTCGGCTGAATATGCCACACAACTGGCCAAACAGGATCGCCAGGAATTACTCGACAGGCAGCCCGTCGGCACCGGACCGTTCCTGCTTTCAGAAAACCGTGCGGGACAATATATTCGGCTACAACGCCACGAAAAATTCTGGCGCGGCACGCCCCTGATGCCACAGGTCGTTGTGGATCTTGGTTCAGGCGGAACCGGACGGTTATCAAAGCTCCTGACCGGTGAGTGCGACGTTCTGGCCTGGCCCGCGGCCAGTCAGCTCACCATATTACGTGATGACCCACGTCTGCGCCTGACACTGCGCCCTGGAATGAACATTGCCTATCTGGCATTCAACACCAATAAACCGCCGCTGGATAACCCCGCAGTGCGGCATGCGCTGGCGCTGGCCATTAACAACCAACGTCTGATGCAGTCTATCTACTACGGTACGGCAGAAACTGCAGCATCTATTTTGCCCCGCGCCTCGTGGGCTTATGACAACGAAGCTAAGATTACTGAATACAACCCGGCTAAATCCCGTGAGCAGTTAAAAGCACTGGGACTGGAGAACCTGACGTTGCAACTGTGGGTCCCGACCAGCTCTCAGGCCTGGAACCCGAGTCCGCTGAAAACAGCGGAACTGATCCAGGCAGATATGGCGCAGGTGGGTGTGAAAGTGAAGATCATCCCGGTTGAAGGTCGTTTTCAGGAGGCGCGATTAATGGATATGAACCATGATCTGACGTTGTCCGGTTGGGCGACAGACAGTAACGATCCTGACAGCTTTTTCCGACCGCTGCTCAGTTGTGCCGCCATCAACTCACAGACCAACTTCGCGCACTGGTGTAATCCGCAGTTCGACAGCATACTGCGCAAGGCATTGTCTTCGCAGCAGCTCTCCTCACGTATTGACGCCTATGACGAAGCACAAAATATCCTGGCGCAAGAGTTGCCGATCCTGCCGTTGGCCTCATCATTGCGCCTACAGGCTTACCGTTATGACATCAAAGGTCTGGTGCTAAGTCCGTTCGGGAATGCCTCCTTTGCCGGGGTTTCCAGGGAAAAGACTGATGAGGTGAAAAAACCATGATTATCTTCACCCTGCGCCGCTTCTTATTGCTGCTGGTCACCCTGTTCTTCCTGACATTCATTGGGTTCAGCCTGAGCTACTTCACCCCCCATGCGCCATTACAAGGCGCATCGCTGTGGAACGCCTGGATATTCTGGTTCAACGGACTGATCCACTGGGATTTTGGCGTTTCAAGTATTAACGGTCAGTTAATCTCAGAACAGCTGAAAGAGGTTTTCCCAGCCACGATGGAGCTGTGTATTCTTGCCTTTGGGTTTGCGCTGATGGTCGGGATCCCCGTTGGTATGCTGGCCGGCATCACACGTAATAAATGGCAGGATCGCTGCATCAGCGCATTGGCTCTGATGGGGTTTTCCATTCCCGTTTTTTGGCTGGCGCTACTGCTGACGCTCCTCTTCTCACTGACTCTCGGCTGGTTACCCGTTTCGGGACGTTTCGATTTGCTTTACGAAGTAAAACCGGTGACCGGTTTCGCCATTATTGATGCGTGGATCTCTGACTCCCCCTGGCGCGACGAAATGTTGGTCAGCGCAATCCGTCATATGGTGCTTCCGGTATTGACGCTTTCCGTCGCGCCCACGACGGAGGTCATCCGCCTGATGCGTATCAGCACCATTGAGGTCTTCGATCAGAACTATGTTAAAGCGGCAGCCACGCGCGGTTTGTCACGCTTCACCATTCTGCGTCGCCACGTATTGCACAACGCCCTTCCGCCGGTCATTCCTCGTCTTGGATTACAGTTTTCCACCATGCTGACGCTGGCGATGATCACCGAGATGGTCTTTAGCTGGCCAGGGCTGGGGCGTTGGTTGATTAACGCGATTCGCCAGCAAGACTACGCCGCTATTTCGGCGGGAGTGATGGTGATTGGCTCCCTGGTTATTATCGTTAACGTCATCTCTGATATTTTGGGTGCTATGGCTAACCCTCTGAAACATAAGGAATGGTATGCCCTACGATAGCGTATATAGCGAGAAGCGCCCGCCCGGAACGCTACGCACCGCATGGCGTAATTTTTATGGCGATGCTTCTGCGATGGTGGGTCTGTACGGTTGTGCGGGACTGGTCATTCTGTGCGTGTTTGGTGGCTGGTTTGCCCCTTACGGCATCGATCAGCAATTTCTCGGCTACCAACTGTTGCCACCGTCCTGGTCACGCTATGGCGAAGTGTCATTCTTCCTCGGAACCGACGATCTCGGCCGCGACGTATTAAGCCGTCTGCTCAGCGGCGCGGCCCCTACTGTAGGTGGTGCGTTTGTCGTTACCCTCGCCGCCACACTCTGCGGTCTGTTGCTGGGCGTGGTTGCCGGAGCAACGCACGGACTACGCTCAGCGGTGCTGAATCATATTCTGGATACCCTACTGTCAATTCCATCGCTACTGCTGGCCATTATTGTGGTGGCTTTCGCCGGGCCACATCTGACGCATGCGATGTTCGCCGTCTGGCTGGCTTTACTGCCACGTATGGTGCGCTCCGTCTACAGCATGGTGCATGACGAACTGGAAAAAGAGTATGTCATTGCCGCTCGTCTGGATGGCGCAAGCACACTCAATATCCTGTGGTTTGCGATTCTGCCGAATATTACTGCCGGCCTTATCACTGAAATCACCCGAGCACTGTCAATGGCGATTCTGGATATCGCCGCCCTGGGCTTCCTAGATCTCGGCGCACAACTCCCATCCCCAGAATGGGGAGCCATGCTCGGCGATGCGCTGGAGTTGATCTATGTTGCACCATGGACAGTCATGCTGCCCGGAGCGGCAATTATGATAAGTGTGCTGCTGGTTAACCTGCTAGGTGACGGCGTGCGCCGCGCGATTATTGCGGGGGTGGAATAATGCCATTACTGGATATCCGCAACCTGACTATCGAGTTCAGGACCGGTGAAGACTGGGTGAAAGCGGTTGACCGCGTCAGCATGACGCTAAACGAAGGTGAGATCCGTGGACTGGTCGGTGAATCGGGTTCAGGTAAAAGTTTGATCGCTAAGGCCATCTGCGGCGTCGCCAAAGATAACTGGCGCGTGACCGCGGACCGCATGCGTTTTGATGATATCGACCTGCTGCGTCTTTCCGCCCGCGAGCGACGTAAGCTCGTCGGCCATAATGTGTCCATGATCTTTCAGGAGCCACAGTCTTGTCTGGATCCGTCCGAACGTATTGGACGCCAACTGATGCAAAACATTCCCGCCTGGACATACAAGGGGCGCTGGTGGCAACGTATTGGCTGGCGCAAACGTCGCGCGATTGAACTGCTGCACCGCGTCGGGATAAAAGATCATAAAGATGCAATGCGCAGTTTCCCTTATGAGCTGACCGACGGCGAGTGCCAGAAGGTAATGATCGCCATCGCACTGGCAAACCAACCTCGTCTGCTGATTGCAGATGAACCCACCAATGCGATGGAACCCACAACACAGGCGCAAATTTTTCGTCTGTTGACCCGACTGAATCAAAACAGCAATACCACCATTTTGTTGATCAGCCATGACCTGCAAATGCTCAGCCAATGGGCAGACAAAATCAACGTAATGTACTGCGGACAAACGGTGGAAACTGCGCCCAGTAAAGATTTGGTGACGATACCCCATCACCCTTATACGCAAGCGTTGATTCGCGCTATTCCTGATTTTGGTAGCGCAATGCCGCATAAAAGCCGCCTGAATACCATGCCAGGAGCAATTCCGTTGTTAGAACAGTTGCCTATCGGCTGTCGTCTGGGGCCACGTTGCCCTTATGCGCAGCGCGAATGCATTGAAACCCCAAGACTGACCGGAGCAAAGAATCATCTCTACGCCTGTCATTTCCCCCTGAACATGGAGAGAGAGTGAGATGGTAGAAACCCTGCTCGAAGTTCGCAATCTGAGCAAAACCTTTCGCTACCGGACGGGATTATTTCGCCGCCAGACCGTCGAAGCTGTTAAACCGCTGAGCTTTACGCTGCGTGAACGTCAAACGCTCGCCATTATTGGCGAGAACGGCTCAGGCAAGTCCACGCTGGCAAAAATGCTGGCTGGGATGGTTGAACCGAGCAGCGGCGAGCTGCTGATTGACGATCATCCGCTAAAATATGGCGATTATTCATTTCGTAGTCAGCGTATTCGCATGATTTTCCAGGATCCATCCACGTCGCTTAATCCGCGCCAACGAATTTCGCAAATCCTCGATTTTCCGTTACGCCTGAATACCGTTCTGGAGCCTGAACAGCGCCGCAAACAGATTGTGGAAACCATGCGTATGGTGGGTCTGCTACCCGATCATGTTAGCTACTATCCGCATATGCTCGCGCCAGGGCAAAAACAACGCCTGGGACTTGCCCGTGCGCTGATTTTGCGCCCAAAAGTGATTATCGCCGACGAAGCACTAGCCTCTCTGGATATGTCGATGCGATCGCAGCTCATCAACCTGATGCTGGAGTTACAGGAAAAACAGGGGATTTCCTATATCTATGTGACCCAACACATTGGGATGATGAAACACATCAGCGACCAGGTGTTAGTCATGCATCAGGGCGAAGTTGTCGAGCGCGGCAGTACGGCGGATGTGCTGGCCTCTCCGCTACATGAACTGACTCGTCGTCTTATTGCAGGACATTTTGGCGAGGCGCTTACCGCTGATGCCTGGCGGAAAGACCGTTAATGAAATAATAGCCCACCAGGACGGGAGGGCTATCCGTTCAGTCATCAGTGACAAAACCGGGGCAAGAGTAGCGCGTCAACCTCAGAGAAGGTGACTGACGGGAAAATCTCTCCCTGCATCGCCCAAACGCCGGCGGTGCAGACCGCCTCGATAAGATGGGTCGTATCTACCCCCTCAACCACAACGCGGTCGCAATACCCCCTGATATTTTTAATTAACACCGGGAATATTGTTTTTTCTACCTGTGACAGGAAGAAGTCGCGATCCATTTTCACAACGTCAAAACGGCCGCACACCAGCGGACTCGCGCCGATACTGCCAGAGCCGAGATCGCCCAGCCACAAGGCATTTGGGCCATCACTCAGCGAATTAATGAGCAGATTGTTCAGGCAAACTGTATTCGACAGAAAGCGTTCTGAGAGTTCCAGCGCAATAAAAGGCATGGAATGTAAGGCCGACTTAATGACAGGATCACCGATTGCTAATAGCGCCATTTCATCAAC
This sequence comes from Citrobacter sp. Igbk 17, assembly GCF_028069775.1. NCBI lineage: Bacteria > Pseudomonadati > Pseudomonadota > Gammaproteobacteria > Enterobacterales > Enterobacteriaceae > Citrobacter > Citrobacter sp. Igbk 17. Next base: position 21,946 of record NZ_JANEWI010000040.1, read on the forward strand.
AAGGCTTAGCGTACAGAGCAGATTATTGTTCTCGAACCAATCACGCTTTTCTGCAATTAACCGAATTTGCTCAAGCATGAAATTACGTTTTTGTTCGCTACTCCATGCCGAAATAATGGAATCTGCATGTAACGGATGAACCGTCTCAGAAGCGAAGCGGGCGAGCATCTCAACACCCAGCAACTTATCTGTTGTGTCTCTCATCGGTTCCGCGATGAAATGATAGTGCATAAGACCACTCCAATTGATCATAACGTCCTGATAATGCACTTCTAATCAGAATCAATCAATAATATCGATCAATGAATCGATATTGATCGATAAAAACAATATATCATAACTAAATGAATATGGTCATATTTTTTGTTTTAAGAATGTTCTTACATTGATATACGTTAAAACATCGACTAGAGGTCAGATCATACCATTTTAACCCTCTGACGCCTTGTATTTTCACCTTATCCCCCTGCTCTTCTCTGGTTGGATGAGGCAGAACCAGGGGGGAGTGATATACTCCTCACGTGCAATGAATAGTGACAGGCCACCGGGTGCTGACAACAATTCCCTGCCCACTGAAATGCCGTTTACTGCTGCTCCCCGACGGGTGAATAGCAGAGAAAGATCGTGACACAAGGGGCAAAGAGTGGGATATAATTTCACACCAATTTCGAGTGACCTTGAAATTGCAATCATAACTCATTGATTGCTAAAAAAATAAGTAATGACTATAAGGATTAAAGCTATGGGTTTTCTTTCCGGTAAGCGCATTCTGGTGACCGGTCTTGCCAGTAAATTGTCCATCGCCTATGGTATCGCTCAGGCGATGCACCGCGAAGGCGCTGAACTGGCGTTCACCTACCAGAACGACAAACTGAAAGGCCGCGTGGAAGAATTTGCCGCTCAGCTGGGTTCCAACATCGTACTGCAGTGTGATGTGGCTGAAGACGCCAGCATCGACACCATGTTCGCTGAACTGGGCAAAGTCTGGCCGAAATTCGACGGTTTCGTACACTCCATCGGTTTCGCACCTGCTGACCAGTTGGATGGCGACTACGTGAATGCGGTCACCCGCGAAGGCTTTAAAATTGCTCATGACATCAGCGCGTACAGCTTTGTTGCAATGGCAAAAGCATGCCGTTCCATGCTGAACCCTGGTTCTGCACTGCTGACGCTGTCCTACCTTGGTGCAGAGCGCGCAATCCCGAACTACAACGTAATGGGTCTGGCGAAAGCCTCTCTGGAAGCCAACGTTCGTTATATGGCTAACGCGATGGGTCCTGAAGGCGTGCGTGTGAACGCAATCTCCGCTGGTCCAATCCGTACTCTGGCTGCTTCCGGTATCAAAGATTTCCGTAAAATGCTGGCACATTGCGAAGCGGTTACGCCGATTCGTCGTACCGTTACCATTGAAGATGTGGGCAACTCTGCGGCATTCCTGTGCTCAGACCTGTCCGCCGGTATCTCCGGTGAAGTCGTTCATGTTGACGGCGGCTTCAGCATCGCCGCAATGAACGAACTGGAACTGAAATAATCTTTCAGACTTCCTCTATGGGCGACGCTCCGTCGCCCATTATTTTCCTCTCCCTTCCCCCTCGCTCGTCGCTATATATGCTTTTCTGATATTTATTATCACTTAACAATCTTTCATCACCTCATTCGCTTACGTCAGGATATCGCAGCGCAAACGATCCGGCGTACAGCTATGACGACGTATCCGGGTCGCCACTTTTTAGACCAAGGAACGCCCATGGAACAACGCCGAATTGAAGGCAAAAGCCACTGGTATCATGAGACACAATCCAGTACATATCCGCAAGATGTTCTGCCGTTAGTGCCAGAAGCCGCACACGTCGAGGACCGATTTTTGCTGGATCTGACGATACCTGCCGTTGCGCTTTTACCCTTTCAGTCCTGGTTAGAACCTGCCCGTAAACTTGCTCACCTTCTCTTCCCTGTACATGTTGCTCTGGACTCAATGCACACGTTCAGCGCCTACGAGCGTATGAGTACCGCCTTAACCGTCGCTCAGGTTTGTGGCGTACAGCGTTTATGTAATCATTATGCTGCACGTCTGGCCCCCCTTCCTGGCCCTAATTCATCCAGGGAAAGTAACCATCGACTGGCACAAATCACCCAATACGCTCGCCAGCTCGCCAGCTCTCCGGCCGTCATCGGCTCACGGGATCGCCAGCATCTGGTGGCGGTTGGACTCACGACCAGCGACAGTGTTCTGATGAATCAAATCGTTGGCTTTGTCGGCTTTCAGGCCCGCGTCGTTGCGTTGTTTCAGGCCTGGTTTGGCCATCCTGTGCGCCGCATTCCTGGCCTCGATATTCAGCAATTTGCCGAGGCATCCCCCTTTAGTGCAGAAGAAGCCCAGTGGCACACCGCCGACCTGCCGATTGAAAAACATTTTCCCAGCGCAGAAACACATGTCAGCCATACTCCCACTGTATTGCAAACGCTGGGGCCATTACTGCAACACTCACCTGACGAACTGGCGTTATTTAAAGCGCTTTTTACCAGCACATTACACAGCGATGTGCACTCACGGACATTTTCTCTGGCAACGCTGCTCACATCGCGGATTAACGGTAGCGTATCCTGCTTCAATGAGTACGCCCTCTCAGCCACTGAGCTCACTGAGATTATCACCGTACTTCGCCAGGATGAGCGTCAAATACAGCGCTGGGAGCAACGACATCCGGTTGAGCGCGTCACCCTGCAGGCGGTACAATGGTTAACCCGGGCGCCCGATCGCTTTAGCGCCGCACTGCTTACCCCATTGCTCGATCAGGGTATATCCTCAGAACAGGCAATTAACGTGCTGGCCTGGAGCGGATTGTGCGGATGGCTAAATCGTTTGAAGATCGCGTTGGGCGAGACGTATTAACCGATCCACTTGCTGAAAGAGCGCTTGCTGCGACTGGCAGATTCGCGTAAAACTGTCAGCCGCTCTTTCAGCCACGAAAATAGACAATTATGCTTCAGGACAACCCGCTGCTAGCGCAGCTTAAACAGCAACTACATTCCCAGACGCCACGAGCTGAAGGGGTGGTAAAAGCCACGGAAAAAGGCTTTGGCTTCCTGGAAGTCGATGCACAAAAAAGCTATTTCATTCCACCGCCGCAGATGAAAAAAGTGATGCATGGCGACCGCATTGTGGCGGTTATCCATACGGAAAAAGATCGCGAATCTGCCGAGCCGGAAGAACTGATCGAACCGTTCCTGACGCGCTTCGTGGGCAAAGTTCAGGGTAAGAATGACCGCCTGTCCATTGTGCCGGATCATCCGCTGCTGAAAGATGCGATTCCCTGCCGCGCCGCGCGTGGCGTTGAACATGAATTTAAAGAAGGTGACTGGGCTGTAGCAGAAATGCGCCGCCACCCGTTAAAAGGCGACCGCACCTTCTACGCCGAGTTAACCCAATTTATTACCTTCGCTGACGATCACTTCGTTCCGTGGTGGGTCACACTGGCTCGCCATAATCTGGAAAAAGAAGCACCCGATGGTGTCGCCACTGAGATGCTGGATGAGGGCCTGGTGCGTGAGGACTTAACCGCACTGAACTTCGTCACCATCGACAGCGCCAGTACGCAGGACATGGATGACGCGCTTTACGCCGAAGAACAAACGGATGGCAAATTACAGCTAACCGTCGCGATTGCCGATCCTACCGCCTGGATTGCTGAAGGCAGTAAGCTGGATAACATTGCAAAAATTCGTGCATTTACCAACTACCTGCCGGGGTTCAACATCCCAATGTTGCCGCGCGAGCTTTCTGACGATCTGTGTTCTCTGCGCGCTAATGAAATTCGCCCGGTTCTGGCCTGCCGCATGAGCATCACTGCTGACGGTACGATCGAAGACAATATCACCTTCTTCGCGGCGACAATCGAATCTAAAGCGAAGCTGGCTTATGACAACGTTTCTGACTGGCTTGAAGGCACGGGTGACTGGCAGCCGGAGAATGACGCAATTGCACAGCAGATCCGCCTGCTGCATCGTATCTGTCTAAGTCGTGGCGAATGGCGCCATAATCATGCTCTGGTATTCAAAGACCGCCCGGATTACCGTTTCGTTCTCGGTGAAAAAGGTGAAGTACTGGATATCGTGGCGGAACCGCGCCGCATCGCGAACCGCATTGTGGAAGAGTCCATGATTGCGGCGAACATTTGTGCCGCCCGCGTACTGCGTGACAAGCTGGGCTTCGGTATTTATAACGTGCATATGGGATTCGATCCGGCTAATGCAGAAGCACTGGCTGCCCTCCTGAAAACCCATGGTATGCACGTTGATGCTGAAGAGGTCCTGACGCTGGAAGGCTTCTGTAAACTGCGTCGTGAACTGGATGCTCAGCCATCCGGTTTCCTCGACAGCCGCATTCGTCGATTCCAGTCTTACGCTGAGATCAGCACCGAGCCGGGTCCGCATTTTGGTCTGGGCCTGGAAGCTTATGCCACCTGGACCTCGCCTATCCGTAAGTATGGCGACATGATTAACCATCGCCTGCTTAAGGCCGTTATCAAAGGTGAGACAATTTCCCGACCGCAGGATGATACGACTTTGCAGATGGCTGAACGTCGCCGCCTGAACCGCATGGCTGAACGTGATGTGGGGGACTGGTTGTATGCACGTTTTCTGAATGACAAAGCCGGTACCGACACCCGCTTTGCGGCCGAGATTATTGATGTCAGCCGTGGTGGTATGCGTGTACGTTTAATTGATAACGGCGCGGTAGCCTTTATTCCGGCCCCCTTCCTGCACGCGGTTCGTGATGAACTGGTGTGTAGCCAGGAAAGTGGAACGGTCCAGATCAAAGGTGAAGTGGTTTACAAAGTTACCGATGTCATTGACGTCACCATCACCGAAGTGCGGATGGAAACCCGCAGCGTCATCGCGCGCCCTGCCGTATAATACGCATTAACTCAACGACCTTTCTCTTTTGTGAAAGGTCGTTTTCTTTTTCCCCGCCCAATTGCCTGCCACGCACTACACTTCTTTCATCCGGTCATATTTATTTTTTACTATTTTCCGTTCGCCAGCTTTGCTTTTTCCTGAATCTGGATTACACATAAATATATAAATAAAACAATACGTTCAGCCATCATCACCCTTTGAATTATGGCTACCCTTACTTTTGAGGCTCTATGCGCTTTAAACGGGATAGTACACATCATGAAAGACGTTCGGGAGCTGGCTACGTTGTATAGCTATGTGGGCACCCATAACCCTTACTGGCGTTTGTCAGAGGATTGCAACATCCTGCATTTCTCTATTGACGAAGCGGCAGAAACGAACCAGAACATCGAATTATCACCTGAGCAAGCCGACCGCATTCGGGAGATGACGGTCATCACGTCAAGCCTGTTAATGACACTGTCGATTGAAGACGACGATATCCCTGTTCACCTGGTTGGGCGGAAAATCAATAAACGCGAATGGGCCGGAAGTGCATCCGCCTGGGATGATACCCCCTCGGTCGCCCGTGATTTGGCACAAGGCCTTTCTTTTGCCGAACAGGTGGTCTCTGAAGCCAACTCCGTTATTGTCATCCTTGACCGCATGGGCAACATTCAGCGTTTCAATCGCCTGTGTGAGGAATATACCGGACTCAAAGAACGCGAAGTGATTGGTCAAAGTGTCTTCACGCTGTTTATGAGTCGACGCGAAGCTGCGGCCTCCAGACGCAACATCGATGTTTTCTTTCGCGAAGGCAACTCATATGAAGTCGAACGTTGGGTGAAGACTTGTAAAGGTCAGCGACTGTTTCTGTTTCGCAATAAATTTGTGCACAACGGTAGCGGTAAAAACGAAATATTTCTGATCTGCTCAGGTACCGATATCACCGAAGAACGGCGTGCTCAGGAGCGCCTGAGAGTTCTGGCAAATACCGACTCCATTACCGGATTACCTAATCGGAATGCGATTCATGAGCTGATTACTGAAGCCATTGAGAATGCAGGAGATACTCAGGTTGGTATTGTGTACCTCGATCTGGACAATTTCAAAAAAGTAAACGATGCCTACGGACATATGTTCGGCGATCAACTGTTGCAAAGCGTATCACTGGCGATTCTCAGCTGTCTTGATGATAACCAGTTACTGGCCCGCTTTGGTGGCGATGAGTTTATTGTCCTCGCGACTGAAACATCTCAAGTGGCGCTGGAAGCCACGGCATCACGTATTTTGACCCGTTTGCGCCAGCCCTTCCGAATTGGCCTGATTGAGGTTTATACCGGTTGTTCGATTGGAATATCCCTTGCACCTCAGCATGGACACGACTGCGAGAGCGTTATTCGCAATGCCGATACCGCCATGTATACCGCCAAGGAAGGCGGACGTGGACAATTCTGCGTTTTCTCTCCGGAAATGAACCAGCGAGTATTTGAGTATCTTTGGCTGGATACCAACTTACGTAAGGCGCTGGAAAACGATCAATTGTTGATTCATTACCAGCCGAAAATAACCTGGCGTGGTGAAGTACGTAGTCTGGAGGCGCTGGTGCGCTGGCAGTCCCCTGAACGCGGCCTCATTCCTCCGCTGGAGTTTATCTCCTACGCTGAAGAATCAGGCTTGATTGTGCCGCTGGGGCGCTGGGTTATTCTCGACGTTGTTCGTCAGGTCGCAAAGTGGCGCGATAAAGGGATTAATCTGCGAGTGGCCGTGAACGTTTCTGCTCGCCAGCTTGCCGATCAGACGCTGTTTACCGACCTGAAACAGGTGCTTCACGACCTCAATTTTGAATATTGCCCTATCGATGTCGAATTGACCGAGAGCAGTTTAATTGAAAACGAACAACTGGCACTGTCCGTTATTCAGCAATTTAGCCAGCTTGGGGCACAGATCCATTTAGATGATTTCGGGACGGGTTATTCATCGTTGTCTCAACTTGCCCGCTTCCCACTTGATGCCATTAAGCTGGACCAGGCGTTCGTCAGGGATATTCATAAGCAACCCATTTCACAGTCGCTGGTGCGCGCCATTGTCGCGGTGGCGCAGGCGCTTAACCTGCAGGTGATAGCTGAAGGCGTTGAAAGTACGAAAGAGGATGCCTTTTTAACCAAAAATGGCGTCAATGAACGTCAGGGTTTTTTGTTCGCCAAGCCAATGCCAGCCGCTGCGTTTGAACGTTGGTATAAACGTCATCTGAATAAAAAAATGCGGTAACGCAACAAGAAAAGTGGAAGGGATAAACGTGAAAAATAGCCAAAAGTGGACACTGTGTGATGATCATATCTGTATGTAATCACAGAATATATAATATTCTCCAATCATTCATGTTAATACTATTTTTCCCTTCTCTTTTGGCATGAATTTCTGCATCATGAAATTCAAACCTTTTTGACATTAGGATGATGCCCATGTCTGATATCGACGCACAACGTCTGGCCGAGCGCATTGATACCGTGCTGGATATTCTCGTTGCAGGCGATTACCACTCAGCTATCCATAACCTCGAAATTCTCAAGGCTGAACTGTTAGATACGGTCAAAGAAGATGCTGCGTCTGTGTCAAACAAACCGAAGGCCCCGTGGGAGATCTGATGACCTCACTCACGTTATGTCGCTGTAGCCATCAGATTTCAGATAACGCAGCTACCGTTTAATTTCCGATACGATATCGCTATAAAAATTAATACTATGAATTCCCGACAACAATCTATTTTGCAGATGGTGATTGATAAAGGTCAGATGAGCGTGGCCGACCTGGCTAAAATCACTGGTGTATCCGAAGTGACGATTCGACAGGATCTGAACACACTGGAAAAACAGAGTTACTTGCGCCGTGCGCACGGTTTTGCGGTGTCACTGAACAGTGATGATGTCGAAACGCGCATGATGACCAATTTCACCCTTAAACGTGAACTGGCTGAATTTGCGGCGTCGCTGGTCAATCCAGGTGAATCCGTCTTTATTGAAAATGGCAGCAGCAATGCGCTGCTGGCCAGAACGCTGGCGGAACAAAAAGATGTCACCATCATCACGGTCAGTAGCTACATCGCGCACCTGCTCAAAGAAACACCGTGTGAAGTCATTCTCCTCGGTGGGATCTATCAGAAAAAAAGCGAGAGCATGGTCGGACCGTTGACTCGCCAATTTATTCAGCAGGTACATTTCAGTAAAGCCTTTATCGGTATTGATGGCTGGCAGGCCGACACCGGCTTCACCGGGCGTGATATGATGCGCTCTGATGTGGTTAATGCGGTTCTGGAAAAAGGCGCAGAGGTGATTGTACTCACCGATAGCTCTAAATTTGAGGCCATTCATCCCTACACACTGGGCCCGTTGGACAGATTCAGTCGCGTAGTTACAGACTCCAGACTCAGTGCCAGTGTGCAAATGCAACTTGAACACTCGGGTTTAACCGTCAATATCATTGATGCCCACGCATAATACTTCAGCAGATGATTTGTCTGCGGGCAGATCATCTTCTCTCTGAGACTTATCCGACGGTCCAATTAAGACTTTTTACCTGTCGTTAACAGGATAAAGTCGTAGAATTAATGTTAGCGATATAACAGGAGCGAACAATCACCTCAAGATTTGATTGTAATGCCCTGCGCTAAACGGTTTCGCGGAAATATCTTTAGTCGTCCTATTTTGGCGCTATCATTAAAGTGAACTGGATTCCGTGATTCAATAATTCAGGAGAAAGTATTATGTTAGTAACGAGCAAAAAAATGACCGCTGCCATTCTGGCGATTACACTAGCAATGTCTTTGAGTGCCTGCTCTAACTGGTCCAAACGTGACCGTAACACTGCAATCGGTGCAGGTGCAGGTGCGATAGGCGGTGCAGTCCTGACTGACGGCAGCACGCTGGGTACGCTGGGTGGTGCTGCAGTGGGTGGTATTATCGGCCACCAGGTGGGTAAATAATTTACGGTTGAACGGCTCGATATAATAATACGTTTACTTTTTCAGGTTTGTATTATTAGAAAAGCCACGGAGTGTATCCGTGGCTTTTTTTATTAGCCGCCTGCCAGCTTAACTTTCATTCCTTTGGCTTCCAGCAGCGATTTTATCAGGTCGCGTTTATCACCCTGAATTTCAATTACGCCGTCCTTCACTGCACCACCACAGCCACATTTTTTCTTCAGTTCTGCGGCTAATTTGACCAGTGCAGCGTCATCTTGATCAATACCGGTAATCAGGCAAACGCCCTTACCTTTACGACCGCTGGTCTGACGCTGAATGCGAACAATGCCATCGCCCTTCGGACGATCTGCTACCACTCTGGGCTCATCAATTCGCCCGGACTCAGTTGAATAAACCAGTCGAGAGTTTGAGTCGCTCATTTATGCACCTCGATTCAGAGAGGCGTTGATCATCTTCAGCGTTTGCGCCGGATCTTCCGACTGCGTGACTGGACGACCAATCACCATGTAATCCACACCAGCGGCCAGCGCCTGCTGTGGCGTCATAATACGGCGCTGGTCACCCGCCTCACTGCCTTCCGGACGAATGCCAGGCGTCACCAGCTTAAATGCCTGACCAAACGCCTGCTTGAACCTCACCGCTTCATGCGCTGAGCATACTACCCCGTCCAACCCACAATTTTGCGTCAAACGCGCCAACTTTTCAGCATACTCCGCAGGTGACAACGTCACTCCAAGATCGACAAGGTCGCCGGCTTCCATACTGGTCAGGACCGTCACCGCAATTAACAGTGGCGCATCTTTACCAAAAGGCAGCAATGCTTCACGGGCAGCGGTCATCATTCGAGCCCCACCGGAAGCATGAACGTTTACCATCCAGACACCAAGGTCAGCTGCCGCCGCGACGGCATGCGCCGTGGTGTTGGGAATATCATGAAACTTCAAATCCAGAAAGACGTCGAAGCCGCGCTGTTGCAGATCCCGTACCAACTGAGGTCCAAAAAGTGTGAACATCTCTTTGCCCACTTTCAAACGGCAATCGCGAGGATCAATTCTGTCGACAAAAGCTAATGCCTTATCACGATTTGAATAATCCAACGCGACAACGACGGGAGAATCAGTAGCAGCACGGGAAGAAGATGAAGCAGTAAACGTCATGACCAGACCTTCTTGATGATGGGCGCACGAACGGCGCAAAATGGGTAAACGGCGTGCATTCTACCTGTGGTAATAGGAAATTAACAGGCGCGTTTACATTTCTGCGAAGCGATGTGGCGCAGGGGCTTAAGTGTTGGATGAAGAAAAACAAAGTAGTATGTTGTAACTAAAATGAGTTTTTTTTAAAAATTAGAGCCCATCCAGACCACGAATTGGCTTGATGGTTGACCAGGAGCGGCACGATGGGCAATGCCAGTACAGCGAATAAGCAGTAAACCCGCACTTTTGGCAACGATAGCGTGGCTTGCTACGCACTTGCTCGCCAACCATATCGCGCAAAACCATCAGACTCTCTTTTGCGCGCCCTTCTTCCGCTTCATTAAGATGGTAATCCATCAGTTTATGGAACACGCGCATCGTCGGGTGGCGTTGCAACTGACGGGTGATATAAACCTGCGCAGTATCAGTCCCCTCACGCGCCTCAAGAATATCAGCCAGCATCAACTCCGCGGCAGCACCGGTGTTTTCTTCGACCGCACGGCGTAAAAACTCCGCCCACTCATCGTTTTTACCCAGTTGTTGATAGCAGCTCTGCAGCATTTCCAGCGTTTCACTGACCAACTCTTTATCCTGGGAGATCACGCGTTGCAGGCATTCAACGGCCTTCGCGTAATCTCCCTTCAGCATATAAACGCGCCCCATCATAATCGAGACACGAGCACTGTTTTTGTCTGCAGCGGCTCCCTTTTTCAGCAATGCCATGGCGCGATCCACATCGTCGCTGCCCATTTGCTGCAAGGCCAGTTCACAGTAAAAATGCGCAATTTCAATGCGCTGATTATCTTTGCCGAGTTTCACCAGACGTTCTGCAACATCAATAGCTTTTTGCCATTCACTGGTTGCCTGATAGATTTGCAACAGTTGTTGCAATGCCCCCACACGGAAATCCGTTTCATCAGTCAACTGATTGAACATGTCTTCCGCACGGTCATACAATCCGGCAGCCATGTAGTCACGTCCCAACTGCTGTACAGCCAACAAACGCTGCTCATATGTCAGCGAAGCACTTTCCATGAGGGTTTGGTGGATACGGATAGCACGGTCAACTTCACCGCGTGAGCGGAACAGGTTTCCGAGGGTGAGATGAGCCTCAACGGTGCCGGTATCCTCTTTCAACATATCGAGGAACAGATCCACCGCTTTATCTTGTTGGTTGCTCAAGAGGAAGTTAACCCCGGCGACATAGTCGCGCGAAAGACGGTTAGCTTCATCCTGCTTTGTTTGTTGCGCACTTCTGCGACCCATATACCACCCATAGGCAGCGGCTACAGGTAAAAGCAGAAACAACAACTCCAACATAAATAATTATTCCTTCACAACCGACGAGTCGGCAGTTACCGCAACGTCGGTCGCAGGCGCAAGCTGGTTTTCCAGGCGTTTAATTTTACGTTCGGCACGCGCGAGAGACACACGAACCTTCAGCCAGAAGAGTCCGCAAATTAACCAACCAATCGCAAAACCTGCAGCAAACAATACAGCAAGCAGCGTGGAGATACGATACTCACCCTGAGCTAGCAGGTAATTAAACGTAACCTGTTGATCGTTTTGCGCACCCAATGTCACCGAAATAACAAAAATCGCCAACACCAGTAAGAAAATGAGTAAATATTTCACATTACTTCCCGTTATGTGGTTTGAGCGAATAAATCGTGTACAACTTACCGCGTTAAGCCCTTTAAATTACCATTTTCACGACGAGTGCGAAACGGAAAAGCGCCTTACGCTGTATGATTTGAGGGCTAAATTTGAAAAATCAATCACGGTCTGCGTTATTGCTCACGCTGCGCTATTTCTTTCGTCTCCTGGACGGGAGGTGTTAGAGGTCCACATACTCGCTGTGCAAGCCATGTTGCCAGCGTAACCAGCAGCCACGAAATTAGCGTCGCCACAACCAGATCCCGCGGCCAGTGCATGCCAAGAAGCAAACGACTCCCCATTACACCGGTTGCCCAGACGAGTAAGAACACAATCGTCAGCGTGCGCCTGCGTGGCCATAACAACCCGACACCCAGTAACGCCCAACTGGCAGCAAACATCGTATGCCCTGAAGGAAAAGCAAAACCAGTCTCTTTTTGCCAGTGCTTTCGTAAAAAAGGTGGAATATCCTGCTGCCCGGATAACTGATCTTTTACTAAGTGCCCGCGGTCTTTACGTTTTAAAGTGTAGAACTCATCTACCGGAACATGGTGCGTTTTTTCCAGCCACAGAACAAATGGTCGGGGCTCCTGCACCCTCTCTTTAACCCAGGATTTCACACCCTGGCCAATTAAGATAGCCGCCGCCAGGATCGCAAATAGCATAACTGCGGCCTTCAGACGAAATCGCAGGCACCACAAAAACCACGCACAGAGAACAACATGGGTGATAATCCCCCAGGGTTGCGTCACCGTTTCAGTTACCCAGTATAAGGATTTTAACCACCAGACATTCTGCCCAGGCTGCCAGCTCCAGCAGGATGTCCATACAGAAACCGGCATAATCAGTAACAGCCCTGCGCCTACAGTGGTTCGCTTGGCAATAGACAGCATTGCGTCTCCTTTCGTCGATAAGTCCCACAATCATAACTGAAAAATCCACACACCGGGAAAATTGACAATTTTGTGCCATTCGAAAATGAATGCGTTGCTGCAATTAGGTGAACACCCTTGCCTTATGGCAAAATAGTGCAATACAGAAGCCAACAGGCGACGGCACGCACAGTGCCAGCATAATCTGGAGAATTACATGCAGCTTAAACGTGTGGCAGAAGCCAAACTGCCAACCCCCTGGGGTGATTTCCTGATGGTGGGATTTGAAGAACTGGCAACCGGACACGATCATGTCGCACTGGTTTTTGGCGATATTTCAGGCCAGACGCCTGTCCTGGCACGTGTTCATTCCGAATGTCTGACCGGCGATGCGCTGTTCAGTCTGCGTTGTGATTGTGGCTTCCAGCTGGAAGCGGCACTTACGCATATCGCTGAAGAAGGACGCGGTATTCTGCTCTACCATCGTCAGGAAGGACGTAACATCGGCCTGCTGAATAAGATCCGTGCCTATGCGTTGCAGGATCAGGGCTATGACACCGTCGAAGCCAACCATCAGTTAGGCTTTGCGGCAGACGAGCGAGACTTCACCTTGTGTGCCGATATGTTCAAATTATTGGGTGTGGATGAAGTCCGTCTGCTAACCAATAACCCGAAGAAAGTGGAAATTCTGACAGAAGCTGGGATCAATATTGTGGAGCGTGTGCCACTAATTGTTGGCCGTAACCCGAAGAATGAACACTATCTGGATACCAAAGCCGCTAAAATGGGACATCTGCTAAGCGAGTGACATTCTCGCTTGCTGACGATGCAAAAAGCCTGCGTAAGCAGGCTTTTTTATAATTTAATTCAACATATTACGAATAACATAGTGCAAAATGCCATCGTTTTGGTAATAGGTTAGCTCTGTCGCGGTATCAATACGGCAGCGACACGAAATCACCTCTTTACTACCATCCACACGGACCATATTCACCGGGATAGTCGCTCCCGGTTTAATATTTTGTAAGTCCGTAATATCAATGACCTCCTCCCCGGTTAACCCCAGGGTTTTACGTGTAACTCCCTGCGGAAATTCCAGAGGCAGGATCCCCATACCAATGAGATTAGAACGGTGAATACGCTCAAAGGACTCGGCGATCACGACGCGAATCCCCAACAAACGCGGGCCTTTCGCAGCCCAGTCCCGACTGGAACCCGACCCATACTCCTTACCGGCAACAATGGCCAGCGGGGTCTTCTCTTGCTGGTATTGCATGGCGGCGTCATAGATAGCCATCACTTCTGCACCTGGCAAATGACGCGTCATTCCCCCTTCCACACCCGGTACCATTTCGTTACGGATACGGATATTGGCAAACGTACCACGCATCATTACTTCGTGGTTTCCGCGGCGAGAACCGTAGGAGTTAAAATCTTTACGCTCAACACCGTGATTTTGCAAATAACGCCCGGCTGGGCTGTCTGGCTTGATGCTCCCCGCAGGAGAAATATGATCGGTGGTGACGGAGTCGCCCAGCATCGCCAGGATACGTGCACCATGGATATCCTGAACCGGGTCCGGCTTCGCCTGCATACCATCAAAAAACGGTGATAACCGGATATAGGTTGAATCCGACTTCCAGCCATAGGTATCTGCACGATCAACATTAATCGACTTCCATTCCGGCGTGCCTTCGAACACCTCGGCATACTCTTTATGGAACATCTCAGTAGAAACCTGTTCCACAGCACGGGCGATTTCCTGCGCACTCGGCCAGATATCTTTCAGATAGACAGGATCGCCTTTTCTGTCATGGCCAAGCGGATCTTTCGTCAGATCAATATTCATATTCCCGGCCAGCGCATAAGCCACCACCAGCGGTGGAGAAGCCAGCCAGTTTGTCTTCACCAGCGGATGGATACGCCCTTCAAAGTTACGGTTGCCGGAAAGCACCGCCCCTACCGTCAAATCACCTTTTTTAATCGCCGTTTCAATCGGGTCAGGTAACGGGCCAGAGTTGCCTATACAGGTAGTACAGCCATAACCAACAAGGTTAAAACCCAACTCATCAAGGTACGGGGTCAGTTTTGCCTGCGCCAGGTAATCAGAAACGACTTTTGACCCAGGAGCCAGCGACGCTTTCACCCACGGCTGGCGCTTCAGACCAAGCGTGACCGCTTTTTTCGCCAGCAATCCAGCCGCCATCAGAACGCTGGGATTGGACGTGTTGGTACATGACGTGATCGCTGCAATCACTACAGCACCATCCGGTAGCTGATATTGATGACCGCTCATTGCATAGTCGACCGGCTGACGATCTTTTTGCGAGCTATTCACTTCCAGTTCATTACTTGCAGCGAATGCTTTCGGTACATCACCCAATGCAACACGATCCTGCGGACGCTTCGGTCCGGCCAGGCTGGCTTCCACAGTGCCCATGTCCAGCTCCAGTGAACTGGTAAACACAGGCTCATCACCTGGGTTACGCCACATCCCCTGTGCTTTAGCATAAGCACCGACTAATTCAACCTGCTCTTCACTGCGCCCGCTCAGACGCATGTACTCAAGAGTTACCCCGTCAATTGGGAAAAAGCCGCAGGTTGCGCCGTATTCCGGCGACATGTTTGCAATGGTCGCCCGGTCAGCGAGCGGCAGGCTGTCCAGCCCATCGCCATAGAACTCAACAAACTTACCAACCACACCGTGTTTACGCAGCATCTGAGTGACGGTCAGTACCAGATCGGTCGCGGTGATCCCTTCACGAAGTTTACCAACGAGTTTGAAGCCCACGACATCCGGAATCAGCATTGAAACCGGTTGCCCCAGCATGGCGGCCTCAGCTTCAATCCCTCCTACACCCCAGCCCAGCACGCCGAGACCATTAATCATTGTGGTATGGGAATCGGTGCCGACCAGCGTGTCGGGGTATGCTACCCACTCGCCGTTTTGCAACTCACTCCACACCGCTTTGCCCAGGTATTCGAGGTTTACCTGGTGGCAAATTCCTGTTCCCGGTGGAACAACACTGAATCGGCTAAACGCCTGCTGCCCCCATTTCAGAAATACATAGCGCTCATGGTTGCGCTCCATTTCCAGGCGAACGTTTTCTTCAAAAGCATCATCGTCACCAAAACGATCGACCGTAACGGAGTGATCAATAACCAGATCAACAGGTGACAGCGGGTTCACTTTTGCGGTATCCCCGCCAAGACGTTTAACCGCTTCGCGCATGGCAGCCAGGTCAACCACCGCCGGAACGCCGGTGAAGTCCTGCATGAGAACGCGAGCGGGTCGGTAGGCAATTTCGCGATCGGCATGAGCCGTTTTCAGCCATTGCACCAGAGCATGAATATCTTCTTCGGTAACAGAGTCACCGTCCTGCCAACGAAGCAGGTTTTCCAGCAATACTTTTAGTGATTTAGGTAAACGGGTGATATCACCCAGTGATTTGGCAGCCAGGGGCAAACTGTAGTAGCGGTAGGTTTTATCTTTAACCTGCAATGTGTCCTTACTGGCTTCTCGTAGGGTAGACGACATAGCTCCTCCTTAAATGACAGGGTTGGATCCCCTGACTCTCCTCAGGGTTAGTATTAAAGATAACACAAACAAAATGTAACGTTTTGATAACAACTCAAATTGATAAAATAGGTGAACGACAAAAGATGACGAACTATGCAAGTGGCGGGGAATAAGATTGAAGTACGGTAAATGAGCAGACCCGATACATTGATGCAGCCGACAATACGCTGTTTAGATGGCGTACCAAGATTGAGATGTGATTATTCATACTGAATTAAATAAGCACGCTAATACTTATTA
>NZ_JANEWI010000041.1:0-38070 GCF_028069775.1 Citrobacter sp. Igbk 17
ATAATATTCTTGGTGAATAATAAAATAATTATAAACACATCTTGAATAATGGGGTGAATTAGGTATAGTCGTCGCTGCTTTTACAGCTTTATTTGGAATTGAAAAAGCAACGCATAAAACGAGATTGTTACATTTTTGCTTGTAAGAAATAAAGTTTATTTGGTGGGATATAATATTATCCGTGTGACCTTATTGCTATATTTAAATCTAATTATTTTCAATCTGAAAAGGATTTTATAGATGAATATCTATACAAAAACAACTGCACATGGCTTTAACGACCTCACTGATTTTAACGATGGCACGTTAAATAATTGGATGCCACGCTTACCCGAGTATAATGATAAAGGGCAATTAAACTGGGCTGTTGCAAAAGAAATGGATGAATATCATTCATTTGACAATAATGTACTGTATATCCCAACCAGAGATAACGATAACGCGGGCACTGTTGTCAGCAAAAAATACGAACTTGATGAAAGCCGTGTTTACGAGTTTTCTGTTACTGTTTTCCGCTTAACGAGTATTACATCACCTCAACTTTCTTTACGTGTAGGTTTCAGTGGTAAAGATTGTGCTGATGATGTTATTTTGTGTCAGGGAGAGCCTGTTGCGACACAGGAAACGACAATGGTTTGCTATTATCAACCAGGTAAGCACGGTAATTATCTCAAAATTCATAACAGTGTAGCGACTGGTATAGGTAATGACTATGCAATCATTGCCATTGGGGTCAAGGATGTTGGTGGTGGTTGTTAATAATTAATGAAGTTATACCTTAAAAAAAGCAAAACACCGTGTATTACGGTGTTTTGCTTTTTTTAATCTAAGAGCAAATTAGTCGGTTATTAATGTTGTTGGGTAATGTCTTCCTTTAAGGTTGTTGTAGCGATCTTATCCGGCTTATATAACCTTACCTCCCTAAATGTGGGAAGTCGTCGTATAAAAACGGGCAGGGAAAGTAACGCGCTGAGGGGGGAGGAAAATGCCACGAAGAGGTACGGCGGACGAGAAGCCCCATCCGCCGAAAAGACTTAGCGCTTCAGCGCGTCGCTCAGTTCGTCACGCATGTTAGCCAGCATGGCTTTAACGACGCGCGGGTTACCAGCAACAATGTTGCCAGTCGCCATGTAGTTATGACCACCGGTAAAGTCGCATACCAGTGAGCCAGCTTCACGGGCAATCAGTTCACCTGCGGCAAAATCCCACGGGCGCAGGCCAATTTCAAAATAACCATCAACGCGTGCAGCGGCAACGTATGCCAGATCCAGCGCAGCAGAACCCGTGCGACGGAAGTCCGCGCATTCGGTGAACATGTTGCCGAGGATTTTCATATAAGAAGCGGCGTGCTGCTTCGCTTTGAACGGGAAACCGGTGGCGATGATGGTGCCATCCAGATCGCGAGCCGTGCTGCCGCGCAGACGGTAGCCGTTCAGCTGTGCGCCCTGACCACGAGTCGCGGTGAACAGTTCGTTACGCATTGGATCGTAAACAACAGCGACTTCAGTACGACCTTTGATGCGTACTGCGATAGATACCGCGAAATGCGGCAGACGTTTTACGAAGTTGGTAGTGCCATCCAGTGGATCGATAACCCATTGAACATCCAAATCTTCACCAACATGTTCACCGCTTTCTTCGGTGATGATGGTGTGCTGTGGGTAAGATTTGCGGATCGTTTCGATAATAATCGCTTCGGCGGCTTTATCGACGTTAGTCACGAAATCATTGCTGCCTTTCTGGCTGGTTTCTACAGAGTCTGGGGTTTCGTAGTGTTTGGCAATTACATTACCCGCCTTGCGCGCTGCGCGCACGGCGATGGTCAGCATCGGATGCATCGGTCTCTCTCACTGGATGTTAAAGAACGGGAAAACGGCGCAGAGTATAGCAGCGAGTTCGGATTATGTCTTCGTTTTATGATAATATGGTCGAATAATCTTTAGCCGAAGAAATACAATGCTGCAAAATATTCGAATCGTGCTGGTGGAAACGTCTCACACTGGCAACATGGGCTCTGTTGCCCGCGCAATGAAAACGATGGGTTTAACCAATCTGTGGCTGGTAAATCCATTAGTAAAACCGGACTCCCAGGCTATCGCTCTGGCGGCTGGCGCCAGTGATGTGATTGGCAGTGCGCAAATCGTCGATACGCTCGATGAAGCACTGGCGGGTTGTAGTCTGGTTGTCGGAACCAGCGCACGTTCCCGCACGTTGCCGTGGCCGATGCTGGATCCGCGTGAGTGTGGCTTAAAAAGCGTTGCTGAAGCGGCAAATACGCCGGTGGCGTTGGTTTTTGGTCGTGAACGCGTTGGTCTGACTAACGAAGAACTGCAAAAATGCCATTATCACGTCGCTATTGCCGCGAACCCGGAATACAGTTCGCTCAATCTGGCAATGGCGGTTCAGGTCATCTCTTATGAAGTCCGCATGGCCTGGCTGGCAACGCAGGAAAACGGTAAAGCAACTGACTATGAAGAAACCCAGTATCCACTGGTCGACGATTTAGAGCGTTTTTACGGTCATCTGGAACAGACACTGCTGTCGACCGGGTTTATCCGTGAAGGCCATCCGGGGCAGGTGATGAACAAGCTGCGTCGTCTGTTTACTCGCGCACGTCCAGAGAGCCAGGAACTGAATATCCTGCGCGGGATTTTAGCGTCGATTGAACAACAGAATAAAGGGAAGTAACCTGTCTTTACGCCGGATGGCGCTTCGCTTATCCGGCCTACAGGCCGCACGATTTGTCGGCCGGATAAGCGAAGCGCCATCCGGCAAACGAATACCGCACGGAACGCAAAATACCTGACTAAATTAGTCAAGTAAATAGTTGACTGATTTAGTCGGGAATGTCAGACTTGCCCCTGCTATGCAATACCCCCATTTTACAATAAAAAACCCCGGGCAGGGGCGAGTTTGAGGCTAAGTAAGACATGAGACTGACATCAAAAGGGCGTTATGCCGTGACCGCAATGTTGGACGTTGCGCTCAACTCCGAAACGGGCCCGGTACCGTTGGCTGATATTTCTGAGCGTCAGGGCATTTCCCTGTCGTATCTGGAGCAGTTGTTCTCCCGTTTGCGTAAAAACGGTCTGGTTTCCAGCGTACGCGGACCAGGCGGCGGATATCTGCTGGGTAAAGATGCAGGCAGCATCGCAGTAGGTGAAGTTATTAGCGCTGTTGACGAGTCTGTAGATGCGACCCGTTGCCAGGGGAAAGGCGGTTGTCAGGGCGGCGATAAGTGCCTGACCCACGCGCTGTGGCGCGATCTTAGCGACCGCCTGACCGGTTTCCTCAACAACATTACGTTGGGCGAACTGGTAAATAATCAGGAAGTCCTCGATGTGTCTGGTCGCCAGCACACGCATGACGCTCCACGCAGCACCCGTACGCAAGACGCTATCGACGTCAAACTGCGTGCCTAATAAAAATTACGCACTATCTTCTGCTTGCATCAAGGCAACCAGCAAGATGAAGCGTAAAAAGTATTTCAGAATCAGGCCGGGATGTCAGACATCCCGTTAACTCGGTCGTACATCCAGCCGGTTGCCTGATTCCTTGCATTGAAGCGATGTACGGAGTTTATAGAGCAATGAAATTACCGATCTATCTCGATTACTCCGCAACCACGCCGGTGGACCCGCGTGTTGCCGAGAAAATGATGCAGTGTCTGACCCTGGACGGAAACTTTGGTAACCCAGCGTCTCGTTCACACCGTTTCGGCTGGCAGGCTGAAGAGGCGGTAGATATCGCCCGCAACCAGATTGCCGACCTCGTGGGCGCTGACCCGCGTGAAATCGTCTTTACTTCCGGTGCGACTGAATCCGATAACCTGGCGATTAAAGGTGCAGCCAACTTTTATCAGAAAAAAGGCAAGCACATCATCACCAGCAAAACCGAACACAAAGCCGTGCTGGACACCTGTCGTCAGCTGGAGCGCGAAGGGTTCGAAGTCACCTACCTCGCCCCGCAGCGTAACGGCATTATCGACCTGAAAGAACTTGAAGCGGCGATGCGTGATGACACCATTCTCGTGTCCATCATGCACGTGAACAACGAAATTGGCGTGGTACAGGATATTGCGACGATCGGCGAAATGTGCCGCGCGCGTGGCATCATCTATCACGTTGATGCAACCCAGAGTGTAGGTAAACTGCCTATCGACCTGAGCCAGCTGAAAGTGGACCTGATGTCCTTCTCTGGCCACAAAATCTATGGCCCGAAAGGTATCGGCGCGCTGTATGTGCGTCGTAAACCGCGTATCCGTATCGAAGCGCAGATGCACGGCGGCGGTCACGAGCGCGGCATGCGCTCCGGTACGCTGCCTGTTCACCAGATTGTCGGTATGGGTGAAGCTTACCGTATCGCCAAAGAAGAGATGGAAACCGAGATGGCGCGTCTGCGCGGTCTGCGTAACCGTCTGTGGAACGGTGTGAAAGACATGGAAGAGGTATACCTCAATGGTGACCTCGAGCATGGCGCACCGAACATTCTCAACGTCAGCTTCAACTTTGTTGAAGGCGAGTCGCTGATTATGGCGCTGAAAGATCTGGCGGTATCTTCCGGTTCTGCATGTACCTCTGCAAGCCTGGAACCTTCCTACGTGCTGCGTGCACTGGGGATGACTGACGAGCTGGCACATAGCTCAATTCGTTTCTCTTTAGGTCGTTTCACTACCGAAGAAGAGATTGACTACGCCATCAATCTGGTTCGTAACTCCATCGGCCGTCTGCGCGACCTTTCTCCGCTGTGGGAAATGTTCAAGCAGGGCGTGGATCTGAACAGCATTGAATGGTCACATCACTAATCGGTACCGATAAGGAGAATTCATCATGGCTTACAGCGAAAAAGTAATCGATCATTACGAGAATCCACGTAACGTGGGTTCTTTTGACAACAGCGACGAGAACGTGGGCAGCGGCATGGTGGGTGCACCGGCCTGTGGCGACGTGATGAAGTTGCAGATCAAAGTCAACAATGAGGGTATCATTGAAGACGCGCGTTTCAAGACTTACGGCTGCGGTTCCGCTATTGCCTCCAGCTCTCTGGTTACCGAATGGGTAAAAGGGAAATCTCTGGATGAAGCACAGGCGATTAAAAACACCGATATTGCCGACGAACTTGAACTGCCACCGGTGAAAATTCACTGTTCTATTCTGGCTGAAGACGCGATTAAAGCCGCGATTGCGGATTACAAAAGCAAACGTGAAGCAAAATAATTAAGAGTTGAGGTTTTATTATGTCGATTACCTTAAGCGACAGTGCAGCAGCGCGTGTAAATACCTTCCTGGCGAACCGCGGTAAAGGGTTTGGTCTGCGTCTGGGCGTGAGAACCTCCGGCTGCTCAGGTATGGCCTATGTACTGGAATTTGTTGACGAGCCGGCGGCTGAAGATACCGTGTTTGAAGACAAAGGCGTAAAAGTCGTGATCGACGGAAAGAGCCTGCAATTCCTCGACGGTACGCAGTTAGACTTCGTCAAAGAAGGTCTGAACGAAGGGTTTAAGTTCACTAACCCGAACGTGAAAGACGAATGTGGATGCGGCGAAAGCTTCCACGTGTAACGCGCTTACTGATAACCCCACCGTGGTCGCCTGCGCGTGGGGTTTGTTTTACCTGACTCTCTGGTTTTGCCTCATCGAACAACAGAGAATCGATGCCCTGAGAATGTTATGGACTACTTCACCCTCTTTGGCTTACCGGCCCGTTATCAGCTCGATACTCAGGCGCTGAGCCTACGTTTTCAGGATCTACAACGTCAGTATCATCCTGATAAATTCGCCAGCGGTTCTCAGGCGGAACAACTTGCTGCAGTTTCGCAGTCCGCCACTATCAACCAGGCCTGGCAAACGCTGCGTCATCCCTTGATGCGCGCCGAATACTTACTGTCTTTACACGGCTTTGATATCAGAAGTGAACAGCACACGGTGCGCGACACTGCCTTCCTGATGGAACAGCTGGAGCTGCGTGAAGAACTGGACGAAATTGAACAGGCAAAAGACAGTCAACGACTGGATGCGTTTATGAAACGTGTCAGCGACATGTACAATGTTCGCCATCAATTGATGGTAGAACAGCTGGATAGCGAGACGTGGGACGCGGCGGCAGATACCGTGCGTAAGCTGCGTTTTCTCGATAAACTGCGAAGCAGTGCAGAACAACTCGAAGAAAAACTGCTCGATTTTTAATTTCCGGAAGCGAAAATGGCCTTATTACAAATTAGTGAGCCTGGTCTGAGCGCTGCGCCGCACCAGCGTCGTCTGGCGGTAGGCATCGATTTAGGCACCACCAACTCCCTGGTTGCGACCGTACGCAGCGGCCAGGCCGAAACGTTGGCCGACCACGACGGTCGCCACCTGTTGCCGTCAGTGGTTCACTATCAGCAGCAGGGCTACTCAGTCGGTTACGATGCGCGTGCTAACGCGGCGCTGGATACGGCAAATACCGTCAGTTCGGTAAAACGCATGATGGGCCGCTCGCTGGCGGATATTCAGGCGCGCTACCCGCATTTGCCTTATACGTTCCAGGCGAGCGAAAACGGTCTGCCGATGATTGAAACTGCTGCTGGCTTACTCAATCCAGTACGCGTCTCTGCTGACATTCTGAAAGCGCTAGCCGCGCGGGCAACCGAAGCGCTGTCCGGCGAACTGGATGGCGTGGTGATCACCGTTCCGGCCTACTTTGATGATGCTCAGCGTCAGGGCACGAAAGATGCTGCGCGTCTGGCGGGCCTGCATGTACTGCGTCTGCTGAATGAACCGACCGCTGCCGCGATTGCCTATGGCCTGGACTCCGGTCAGGAAGGCGTGATCGCAGTCTACGATCTTGGTGGCGGTACGTTTGATATTTCTATTCTGCGCCTGAGCCGTGGCGTGTTTGAAGTGCTGGCGACCGGTGGTGATTCCGCTCTCGGCGGCGACGATTTTGACCATCTGCTGGCCGACTACATCCGTGAGCAGGCGGGTGTTGCCGATCGCAGCGACAACCGCGTACAGCGTGAACTGTTGGATGCCGCGATTGCCGCTAAAATCGCGCTCAGCGATGCGGACTCTGTCACCGTTAACGTGGCGGGATGGCAGGGTGAAATCACCCGTGAAACCTTTAATGAACTGATTTCCGCACTGGTTAAGCGCACGCTGCTGGCTTGCCGCCGCGCACTGAAAGATGCCGGCGTTGAGGCGCAAGACGTTCTGGAAGTGGTGATGGTTGGTGGTTCAACGCGCGTGCCGCTGGTGCGTGAACGCGTCGGCGAATTCTTTGGCCGTACGCCGCTGACCTCGATTGATCCGGATAAAGTCGTTGCCATCGGCGCGGCTATTCAGGCCGATATTCTGGTTGGCAATAAACCGGACAGCGAAATGCTGTTGCTGGACGTTATCCCGCTGTCCCTGGGACTGGAAACCATGGGCGGTCTGGTGGAGAAAGTGATTCCGCGTAACACCACGATTCCGGTGGCACGGGCACAAGATTTTACCACCTTTAAAGACGGGCAAACGGCGATGTCGATTCACGTGATGCAGGGCGAGCGTGAGCTGGTGCAGGACTGCCGTTCGCTGGCACGTTTTGCACTGCGCGGCATCCCGGCACTACCTGCGGGTGGGGCGCATATCCGCGTGACCTTCCAGGTGGATGCTGATGGCCTGTTGAGTGTGACCGCCATGGAGAAATCCACCGGCGTTGAATCCTCCATCCAGGTCAAACCGTCCTACGGTCTGACGGACAGCGAAATCGCCTCTATGATTCAGGATTCGATGAGTTTTGCCGAGCAGGATGTAAAAGCGCGTATGCTGGCAGAACAAAAAGTCGAAGCAGCACGTGTACTGGAAAGCCTGTCCGGTGCGCTCGCTGCTGATGCCGCGCTGTTAAGCGCCGCAGAACGTCAGATTATCGACGCCGCCGCCGCGCATTTGAGCGAGGTTGCACAGGGCGACGATGTTGACGCTATCGAACAAGCCATTAAAAACGTAGACAAACAAACCCAGGATTTCGCCGCTCGCCGCATGGACAAATCTGTCCGTAGCGCGCTGAAAGGCCATTCTGTGGACGAGGTTTAATATGCCAAAGATTGTTATTTTGCCTCATCAGGATCTCTGTCCCGATGGTGCCGTTCTGGAAGCTGAGACTGGCGAAACGATTCTCGACGTTGCCCTGCGTAACGGCATCGAGATTGAACACGCCTGTGAGAAATCCTGTGCCTGTACGACCTGTCACTGCATCGTACGTGAAGGTTTTGATTCTTTGCCGGAAAGCACAGAAGAAGAAGACGACATGCTGGATAAAGCCTGGGGTCTGGAGCCGGAGAGCCGTTTAAGCTGTCAGGCCCGTGTCACCGAAGACGATTTAGTGGTCGAAATCCCACGTTACACAATCAATCATGCACGTGAGCATTAACAGAGGGTAGTATGGGACTGAAGTGGACCGATAGCCGCGAAATCGGCGAGGCGTTGTACGACGCGTTCCCCGATCTCGATCCCAAGACCGTTCGTTTCACCGATCTGCACCAGTGGATCTGTGACCTGGAAGAGTTCGATGATGATCCTCAGGCATCGAACGAAAAAATCCTTGAGGCCATTTTGCTGGTCTGGCTGGACGAAGCCGAATAAGTCAACGGGCTGCCCACGGGTGGCCCGTTTTCCTGTATGCGCGAAAATAAGGATAAATAAAATGACAGAAGCCATGAAAATTACGCTTTCCACGCAACCCGCCGATGCCCGCTGGGGTGAAAAGGCGACATACAGCATTAATAATGACGGCATTACCCTGCACCTGAACGGAAAAGATGACCTCGGCCTTATCCAGCGTGCTGCGCGTAAAATCGACGGCCTGGGTATTAAACACGTTCAACTGGACGGTGAAGGCTGGGATACCGAGCGCAGTTGGGCATTCTGGCAGGGCTATAAAGGGCCGAAAGGCAGCCGCAAAGTTGAGTGGGCTGCTTTGGATGAGGCGCAGCGTAAAGAGCTGGATAACCGTCTGAAAATTATCGATTGGGTGCGCGATACCATTAACGCCCCGGCGGAAGAGCTGGGCCCGGAACAACTGGCGCAGCGTGCGGTTGATCTGCTGTGCTCTGTCGTATGCGATAACGTCTCTTACCGCATCACAAAAGGTGAAGATCTGCGTGAGCAGAACTACATGGGACTGCATACGGTTGGACGCGGTTCTGAACGTCCGCCGGTGCTGCTGGCGCTGGACTACAACCCAACCGGCGATAAAGAAGCGCCGGTTTATGCGTGTCTGGTCGGCAAAGGCATCACCTTTGACTCCGGCGGTTACAGCATCAAACAAAGCGCATTTATGGACTCAATGAAGTCCGATATGGGCGGTGCGGCAACCGTAACTGGCGCACTGGCATTTGCTATTACTCGCGGTCTGAGCAAGCGCGTGAAACTGTATCTGTGCTGTGCGGATAACCTGATTAGCGGTAATGCCTTTAAACTGGGCGATATTATTCACTATCGCAACGGTAAAAACGTTGAGGTGATGAACACCGATGCAGAAGGTCGTTTGGTTCTGGCGGATGGCCTGATTGACGCCAGTGCGCAGAAACCGGAGCTGATTATTGATGCCGCCACGCTGACGGGTGCAGCGAAAACAGCACTGGGTAATGATTACCACGCGCTGTTCAGCTTTGATGACCAACTGGCTGCTCGCCTGCTGGCAAGTGCTGCACAAGAAAATGAGTTGTTCTGGCGTCTGCCCCTGGCGGAATTCCACCGTAACCAGCTGCCGTCTAACTTTGCCGAGTTGAATAACACCGGCAGCGCGGCCTACCCGGCTGGCGCAAGCACTGCGGCGGGCTTCCTGTCCCATTTCGTGGAAAACTACCAGCAAGGCTGGCTGCACATCGACTGTTCTGCAACTTATCGCAAAGCGCCGGTTGAGCAGTGGTCTGCTGGCGCAACTGGTCTGGGTGTGCGCACAATTGCGAACTTGTTAACCGCTTAATTATGTAGGCCGGATAAGCGTTAGCGCTATCCGGCAAGATAACGGCGGGGGCGCTTCGCTTGCCCGCCCTACATGCATCTCTATTGTGATCCTATGTCTGAAACAAAAAACGAATTAGAAATGTTGCTGGAACAAGCAGCGACAGAGCCAGCGCACCGTCCGGCCTTTTTCCGCACGCTGCTGGAGTCTACTGTCTGGGTACCGGGTACTGCCGCAGAAGGTGAGGCGGTCGTTGAAGACAGTGCGCTGGATCTGCAGCACTGGGAAAAAGAAGACGGCACGACGGTGATTCCGTTCTTCACCTCTCTGGAAGCCCTGCAGCAGGCCGTGGAAGATGAACAAGCGTTTGTTGTAATGCCGGTGCGCACATTGTTTGAAATGACGCTCGGCGAAACACTGTTTCTCAATGCTAAGCTGCCGACGGGCAAAGAGTTTATGCCACGCGAAATCAGTCTGCTGATGGGGGAAGAAGGCAACCCTCTGAGTACCCAGGAAGTACTGGAAGGCGGTGAATCGCTAATTCTCTCCGAAGTTGCCGAACCGCCCGCACAGATGATTGACTCGTTGACCACGCTGTTTAAAACCATTAAACCGGTGAAGCGCGCATTTCTCTGCTCAATTAAAGAAAGCGCGGATGCTCAGCCGAACCTGTTGATTGGTATTGAAGCCGATGGCGATATCGAAGAGATTATTCATGCTACTGGCAGCGTTGCAACTGACACGTTACCGGGCGATGACCCCATTGATATTTGCCAGGTGAAGAAAGGTGAGAAGGGCGTCAGCCACTTTATTACCGAGCACATTGCACCGTTCTATGAACGCCGCTGGGGCGGTTTCCTGCGCGACTTTAAGCAGAATCGGATTATCTAAAAGACCAGGCCGGGTGGCGACGCATACGTCTTACCCGGCCTGGGATGTGCGCTATTTTGTAGGCCGGATAAGCGAAGCGCCATCCGACATTTCCAGCTTTATAATACCGGTTCTACCGGTAAATCACTCCGCGATCCCCATTCGCTCCACGCACCGTCATACAAGGACACATCAGGAACATCCAGCGTGGCAAGCGCCAACACGACGACGGCAGCCGTCACACCGGAACCGCAACTGGCAATGATTGGTCTGTCAAAGCTTACGCCGTGGCTAAAGAAAATCGCATCCAGCTCATCGGTGGTTTTCAACTCTCCGTCACGTACCAGTTCTGTCCACGGCACGTTCAGTGCTCCTGGAACATGACCGCGTTTCAGGCCTGGACGAGGTTCATCAACCTGGGCATTAAAACGTGCCGCCGGGCGGGCATCGACGATCTGTGCCGTTTTTTCATGGCTGGCCAGCAGCACATCGGTCACGCGTACAACCTCTTCAGGCGCGAATGCTGTATCAAATTCACCTTCAGGCAAATCAACGTTTCCTGTCTGCAGGGGGAGCTCATCACGCTGCCAGCCAGCTAAACCGCCAGCCAGAATTGAGACATTCTCAACGCCAAATGTCCGCAGCATCCACCATGCCCGTGGAGCAGAGAACAGGTTACCTTCATCGTATATCACCAGGTGTTTATCCTGGTACACGCCTAACTCGCGCATGGCGACGGCGAAAGCTTCCGGGCGCGGCATCATGTGCGGAAAGGGCGAGGTGTGGTCAGAGAGGGCTTCAATATCAAAAAAGACAGCGCCAGGAATGTGGCCTGCACGATATTCCTCGCCAACATTGGGATCTTCCTGGCCTGGAGGTGCCATCCGGGCATCAAGAATTTGTATTTCCGGGTCGTCGATATGTTCGACAAGCCAGTCGGCAGCGACAAAGAAGGCGGTAGTCATAGGCATCTCCATTTTTACCAGGTTTCGGCAAATTGTCGGATGTTTACTGTAAAGCGACAAGTAAAAGAGGCTGATTTGTCAGGCCGAACCACATTAATCATTAAAATTCAGACAACATCATTCGCTTGCCGACTTCCACCGTAAGAAATCTGACGCATAATAGTTGTACTACGTAGCTAACAGGCCACTGCGGCCAGGGATGAAAAATGAAATATATTCGCGTAGCGGCCTGCATGCTGATGCTGGCCCTGGCAGGGTGCGATAATAATAACGATAAGCCGCCAACAGCGGCGAAAAATGATGCGCCAGCCCCGCAGAGCGCACCGGTAAAAGATCCGGCGCAATTACAAAAGCTGATACAGCAGAGTCAGGGCAAGTCGCTCACATTGCTGGATGCCTCTGAAGTTCAGCTTGATGGCGCAGCAACTCTGGTCCTGACTTTCTCTATTCCTCTCAATCCCGAACAAGATTTTTCCCGCGTCGTGCACGTTGTCGATAAAAAAAGCGGCAAAGTGGACGGAGCCTGGGAGCTGGCGCCGAATCTGAAAGAGCTGCGTTTACGCCACCTTGAACCCAACCGCGAGCTGGTGGTCACCATTGAGCGTGATTTGTTGGCATTGAATAAAGCGACGTTTGGTATTGAGTATGAAAAAAATATTACCACCCGCGATGTTCAGCCCAGCGTAGGGTTTGCCAGTCGAGGCTCGCTACTGCCGGGCAAAGTGATCGAAGGATTACCGGTGATGACGCTGAACGTTGATAGCGTAGATGTGAACTTCTTTCGCGTGAAACCTGAATCGCTCGGTGCCTTTGTCAGCCAGTGGGAATACCGTAACGCATTGTCCAACTGGGAATCAGATAACCTGCTGAAAATGGCGGAACTGGTGTATACCGGGCGCTTTGATCTCAATCCAACGCGTAATACCCGAGAGAAACTGTTGCTGCCGTTGAGCGATATCATGCCGCTGCAGCAGGCGGGTGTGTACGTGGCGGTGATGAATCAGGCCGGGCATTACAACTACAGCAATGCCGCGACGTTATTTACGCTCAGCGATATCGGTGTCTCTGTCCACCGTTACCACAACCAACTGGATGTTTTCACACAAAGCCTGGAAAACGGTGCTGCGCAACAAGGGATTGATATCACCTTACTCAATGAGAAAGGGCAGACATTGGCGCAAGCCACCAGTGATGCGCAGGGGCATGTAAAGCTTGAAACTGATAAAGATGCGGCTTTATTGCTGGCGCGAAAAGATGGGCAAACCACATTGTTGGATTTGAAACTCCCGGCGCTGGATCTGGCCGAGTTTGATATTGCCGGTGCGCCGGGCTACAGCAAGCAGTTCTTTATGTTTGGTCCGCGCGATCTCTATCGTCCTGGTGAAACGGTGATCCTCAACGGATTACTGCGTGATAGTGACGGAAGAACACTGCCCGATCAGCCCATTAAGCTGGAGGTCGTGAAGCCTGACGGGCAGGTGCTACGTTCGGTGGTCAGCCAACCTGAAAACGGTCTGTATCGCTTTAGCTGGCCGCTGGACAGCAGTGCGCCAACCGGTATGTGGCATATTCGGGCTAATACCGGCGATAACCAGTCGCGGATGTGGGATTTCCACGTCGAAGACTTTATGCCGGAACGAATGGCGCTCAATCTCGCTGCGGAAAAGACGCCCGTGGCGCCGGCGGATGACGTGACGTTTTCCGTTGTGGGCTACTACCTGTATGGCGCACCTGCCAACGGTAACGCCCTGCAAGGCCAGCTTTTCCTGCGGCCGCTGCGTGAAGCGGTGCAGGCGCTACCGGGATTCCAGTTCGGTAATATTGCTGAGGAAAACCTGTCCCGTAGCCTCGATGAAGTTCAGCTTACGCTAGATGCACAAGGTCGCGGTGAGGTCATCGCCAGTAGCCAGTGGCAAGAAACGCATTCGCCGCTGCAGGTAATTTTGCAGGCCAGTCTGCTGGAGTCGGGCGGCCGTCCGGTGACCCGTCGGGCAGAACAAGCTATCTGGCCTGCGGATACGCTGCCGGGTATTCGTCCGCAGTTTGCGGCGAAAGCCGTGTATGACTACCGCACCGATACCACCGTAAATCAGCCCATCGTTGATGAAGACAGCAATGCCGCTTTCGATATCGTGTATGCCGATGCGCAAGGCGAGAAAAAAGCGGTAACCGGTTTGCAGGTGCGTTTGATCCGTGAACGTCGGGATTATTACTGGAACTGGTCTGATGGCGAGGGCTGGAAATCACAGTTTGACCAAAAAGATCTGGTTGAGGGTGAGCAGACGCTGGATCTTAAGGCCGATGAAACCGGTAAAGTTAGCTTCCCGGTAGAGTGGGGCGCATACCGCCTCGAAGTTAAAGCGCCAAACGATACGGTCAGCAGTGTACGCTTCTGGGCGGGTTATAGCTGGCAGGATAACAGCGACGGTAGCGGAGCGGTCCGTCCCGATCGCGTGACGTTGAAACTGGACAAACCTAATTATCGTCCCGGCGATACCATGAAGCTGCACATTGCTGCGCCAGCAGCGGGTAAAGGCTATGCGATGGTGGAATCGAGTGAGGGTCCGCTGTGGTGGCAAGAAATCGAGGTGCCTGCAGATGGTCTTGAGCTCTCTATTCCGGTCGATAAAAGCTGGAACCGCCATGATTTGTATCTCAGTGCGCTGGTGATCCGCCCTGGTGACAAATCCCGTTCAGCAACGCCTAAACGTGCGGTTGGACTGCTGCATTTACCGCTGGGGGATGAGAATCGTCGGCTGGCGCTGGCGCTGGAAAGCCCGGCGAAAATACGCCCGAATCAGCCGCTGACCGTCAAAATTAAGGCCAGTATTAAGAATGGTGAAGTGCCAAAGCAGGTGAATGTGCTGGTCTCTGCCGTTGACAGCGGGGTCCTGAATATTACGGATTACGTCACGCCAGACCCGTGGCAGGCATTTTTCGGGCAAAAGCGCTACGGCGCGGATATTTATGATATTTACGGCCAGGTGATCGAAGGTCAGGGGCGTCTGGCGGCACTGCGTTTTGGCGGCGATGGCGATGAGTTAAAACGCGGCGGAAAACCACCCGTCAATCACGTCAATATCGTCGCACAACAGGCTCTGCCGGTTACGCTCAACGAGCAGGGTGAAGGCACAGTGACGTTACCGATTGGTGATTTCAACGGCGAGCTGCGGGTAATGGCGCAGGCCTGGACGGCGGATGATTTTGGCAGTAGCGAAAGTAAAGCGGTCGTTGCCGCCCCGGTGATTGCTGAATTGAATACCCCGCGTTTCCTGGCCGGGGGCGATACGTCGCGACTGACGCTGGATGTAACTAACCTGACAGACAAACCGCAGACGCTGAATATCAAGCTTGCCGCCAGTGGATTACTGGAACTGATGGGGCAAGATCCGGCACCCGTGAATCTGGCACCAGGCGTACGTACCACGCTGTTTGTTCCGGTGCGTGCTCGGGAGGGATTTGGCGAGGGTGAAATTCAGGCTGAGATTTCAGGTCTGGAACTGCCTGGCGAAACGTTCTCTGCTTCACACAAGCAATGGAAGATTGGCGTACGTCCGGCGTTCCCGGCGCAAACCGTCAATAATGGCGTTGCGCTCCAGCCGGGTGAAACCTGGCAATTGCCGGGTGAAGAGTTGGTTAATTTCTCACCGGTGACAGTGCAGGGACAACTGTTGTTCAGCGGTAAGCCGCCGCTAAATCTGGCGCGCTACATCCGTGAACTGAAAGCCTATCCTTACGGTTGCCTCGAGCAAACCGCCAGCGGACTGTTCCCGTCGTTATATACCAATGCCGCGCAGCTGAAAGCGCTGGGCATAGCAGGCGACAGTGATGATAAACGCCGTGCGGCAGTAGAGATCGGGATTTCCCGGTTGCTGCAGATGCAGCGTGATAATGGTGGGTTTGCATTGTGGGACAAGAACGGGCCGGAAGAGTATTGGCTGACAGCCTACGTTATGGACTTCCTCGTGCGAGCAAACGAACAAGGTTATAGCGTACCGACAGAGGTGATTAACCGGGGGAATGAACGGTTGCTGCGCTATTTGCAGGATCCGGGCATGATGTCGATTCGCTATACCGACGATACCTCAGCAAGTCGCTTTGCAGTACAGGCTTACGCAGCACTGGTGCTGGCTCGCCAGCAGAAAGCCCCGCTCGGCGCACTACGTGAAATCTGGGAGCGTCGTGCACAAGCGGCGTCTGGTTTGCCGCTGCTGCAACTGGGTATTGCGCTGAAAAACATGGGTGATGCGAATCGCAGTGAACAGGCGTTGACGCTGGCATTGAATACACCACGCCGCGATGCGCAGCAATGGATGGCGGATTACGGTAGTCAGCTGCGCGATAATGCGCTGATGCTGGCATTGTTGGAAGAGAATAAGCTCAAACCTGATGTGCAGAATACGCTGTTGAATACGTTGTCAGAACAGGCCTTTGGTCAGCGCTGGCTCTCTACTCAGGAAAATAATGCGTTGTTCCTTGCCGCGCGTACGCTACAGGATTTACCTAGCACGTGGCAGGCGCAAACATCACTCTCTGAACAGCCGTTAGCGGGTGAGAAATCACAAACCCGGAATCTGGATGCCGACGAGCTGTCCACGCTGAGCGTCACGAATACCGGTAATCTTCCGCTGTGGCTGCGTCTGGATGTCAGCGGGTATCCGCAAACCTCACCGACGCCTGCCAGCAACGTCCTGTATATTGAACGTCAGATCCTGGGGCTGGATGGTCACAGCAAATCGCTGGACTCTCTGCGCAGCGGCGAACTGGTGCTGGTTTGGCTGACGGTGAAAGCCAGCCAGAACGTGCCTGATGCGTTAGTCGTTGATCTGCTGCCCGCCGGACTGGAACTGGAAAACCAGAATCTGGCCAACGGTAGCGCCAGCCTGCAGGATAGCGGTAGCGAAGTGGCGAATCTGCTCAATCAGATGCAGCAGGCGGATATTCAGCATGTGGAGTTCCGCGACGACCGTTTTGTTGCGGCGGTGGCAGTCAACGAAGGACAACCGGTCACGCTGGTGTATCTGGCGCGGGCGGTAACGCCGGGAACATATCAGATTCCTGTGCCGCAGGTGGAATCAATGTATGTTCCGCAGTGGCGTGCGACCGGTACGGCAGAGGGGCCACTGATTGTCAGACCGTAAATGATGCACCGGTTGGGGAAACGCGGCTGCTGGCTCTGGCTGGCCGCCGTTATGCTATTACTTGTGGCGGCGGTTTGGTCGGCAGATAAAATCTGGCCGCTGCCGCTTCATGAAGTCGATCCTGCGCGTGTCGTGGTGGCGTACGATGGTACACCGCTATGGCGTTTTGCCGATGTGGACGGTATCTGGCGCTATCCGGTCACAATTGATGAGGTCTCGCCGCGATACCTCGACGCGTTAATCAATTATGAAGATCGCTGGTTCTGGAAACATCCCGGTGTTAATCCGTTTTCGGTGCTGCGCGCGGCGTGGCAGGACCTCTCATCCGGGCGTGTCGTCTCGGGCGGCAGTACGCTCACCATGCAGGTGGCACGTTTACTCGACCCCCACCCACGCACCTTTGGCGGTAAGTTCCGCCAGCTCTGGCGCGCGTTGCAGCTGGAGTGGCACCTTTCCAAGCGCGATATCCTGACGCTGTATCTGAACCGTGCGCCGTTTGGCGGCACGCTTCAGGGGGTGGGGGCAGCAAGTTGGGCATATCTGGGCAAATCGCCCGCACAATTGAGTTACTCTGATGCCGCACTATTGGCTGTTCTGCCGCAAGCGCCGAGTCGTCTGCGCCCGGATCGTTGGCCAGATCGCGCCGAAGCTGCGCGCAATAAAGTGCTTGAGCGTATGGCGACGCAAGGGATTTGGCCCGCGAAGCAGGTACAGGAGTCGCGTGAAGAACCAGTCTGGTTAGCTCCCAGACAGATGCCACAGTTAGCGCCCTTATTCTCGCGCATGATGCTGGGAAAAAGTCGAAGTGACAAAATAGTGACCACGCTGGATGCCGGGCTGCAACGTCAACTGGAAGAGCTGGCGCAAAACTGGAAGGGGCGGCTTCCTGCGCGCACTTCGCTGGCGATGATTGTGGTCGATCATACCGATATGAGCGTGCGTGGCTGGGTGGGGTCGGTAGATATGAATGACGACTCCCGCTTTGGTCATGTGGATATGGTGAACGCGATTCGTTCTCCGGGATCGGTGCTGAAGCCATTTGTTTATGGCCTGGCGCTGGATGACGGATTGATTCACCCGGCTTCGTTGCTTCAGGACGTGCCGCGTCGTACCGGGGATTATCGTCCAGGGAATTTTGATAGTGGCTTTCATGGCCCGGTGAGCATGAGTGAAGCGCTGGTACGTTCGCTAAATTTACCCGCAGTTCAGGTGCTTGAAGCTTATGGACCGAAGCGTTTTGCCGCAAAATTGCGTAATGTGGGTTTGCCGTTGTACCTACCCGCAGGAGCTACGCCGAATCTGTCGTTGATCCTGGGCGGTGCGGGGGCGAGACTTGAAGATATGGCGGCAGCATACAGTGCGTTTGCCCGTCATGGTAAGGCGGGCAAACTGCGTTTGCAGCCGACAGATCCACTGCTGGAGCGCCCGTTGATGTCAGCAGGCGCGGCGTGGATTATTCGTCGGATTATGGCTGACGAAGCGCAACCTCTCCCGGATAACGCGCTGAGCAGAGTGGTTCCGCTGGCATGGAAAACGGGCACCAGTTATGGCTATCGTGACGCATGGGCAATCGGCGTTAATTCACGTTATGTGATAGGTATCTGGACCGGCCGACCCGACGGTACGCCGGTGGTCGGGCAGTTTGGTTTTGCCAGCGCCGTTCCTCTTTTAAATCAGGTGAATAATTTGCTGCTGGCGCGGGGAAGCGCTCAGCCGGAGGATCCGCGTCCTGATTCGGTTAGCCGCGGTGTGGTGTGCTGGCCTGGTGGACAATCTCTGCCGAATGGTGATGGTAACTGTCGTCGTCGTTTAGCCACGTGGCTACTGGACGGTAGCCAACCGCCAACGTTGCTATTACCCGAACAAGAAGGCGTGAGTGGCATTCGTTTTCCTGTCTGGCTGGACGATGAGGGAAAACGCGTTGCAGCGGATTGCTCGCAGGCTCGTGAGCAAACATTAATCGTCTGGCCGTTGCCGCTGGAACCCTGGCTACCGGAATCAGAGCGTCGGGGCGCGAGGTTACCGCCGGTTTCTACAATCTGTCCGCCGCTGGGGCAGGATGCTTCATTACCGCTGCAGTTGACAGGTGTGCGCGATGGCGCGATTGTGAAGCGTTTACCCGGTATTCAACAGGCTTCATTACCGGTGCAAACCAGCGGTGGGACAAGTGAGCGCTGGTGGTTTCTTAACGGTGAACGACTGGATGAGCGCGGGCGTCGTCTTACCCTGCGACTCACAGTAAAAGGGGATTACCAACTCCTGGTGATGGATGACGCGGGACAAGTGGCGACGGTGAGATTTTCTTTGCAATAGACCAGGTTGAGATGTTTTGTTGCTAAAAATCATCTTATTTTAAAGAAATGTTACCTTCGTCAATAGTCAACGGCCAGGATGCTCTTTATAATCCGCGCCAGGTAAACCATAACAGAACATCTTTTTTCAGAGGTAATCATGGCTATTGAACGTACTTTTTCCATCATCAAACCAAACGCGGTGGCAAAAA
This sequence comes from Citrobacter sp. Igbk 17, assembly GCF_028069775.1. Classification (NCBI taxonomy): domain Bacteria; kingdom Pseudomonadati; phylum Pseudomonadota; class Gammaproteobacteria; order Enterobacterales; family Enterobacteriaceae; genus Citrobacter; species Citrobacter sp. Igbk 17. The sequence continues at coordinate 19,403 of NZ_JANEWI010000041.1, forward strand.
ACGTTATTGGGAGCATCTTTGCGCGCTTCGAAGCAGCAGGGTTCAAAATTGTCGGTACTAAAATGCTGCACCTGACCGTTGAGCAGGCGCGTGGTTTCTATGCTGAGCACGACGGCAAACCGTTCTTTGATGGCCTGGTTGAATTCATGACCTCCGGTCCGATCGTTGTTTCCGTTCTGGAAAGCGAAAACGCCGTACAGCGTCATCGCGATCTGCTGGGCGCTACCAACCCGGCGAACGCGCTGGCCGGTACGCTGCGTGCCGACTACGCTGACAGCTTCACCGAAAATGGTACCCACGGTTCCGATTCCGTCGAATCCGCAGCCCGTGAAATCGCCTATTTCTTTGGTGAGGGCGAGGTTTGCCCGCGCACTCGCTAATCTCCTGCGTCTTTCACGTCGCAGATGCGTTGGCAGCGTTCGTTTACCCCGGTCACATAGTTTTCTATGCTCCTGGATATGCTCGAACTTGCCACCTTCCTGCGACACGAAATCCTTTGGAGATATGAATTAGCGATTTACATATTATTTTCGCTAATGCTTCGTGCAAACGTGGCATCCCTGCGCCAGACTTTGTACAATGCAACGCCCCGGAAGAGCAGACCGCTTACCGGGGCGTTTCTTTTTAACCCTCCACGGGCCATAACGTGTAACAACGAGGCCGGAAAAAATTATGTCTGAATTAGTTAACACCTCTGAAGTCGTCATTGCTGCGGTTCCAAATAAAAATGGAAAAATTAACCTGCTGGATCTGAACCGTCAGCAGATGCGCGAATTCTTCAAAGAGATGGGCGAAAAGCCGTTTCGTGCCGATCAGGTCATGAAATGGATGTACCACTATTGCAGCGACAATTTTGATGACATGACTGACATCAATAAGGTGCTGCGCAACAAACTGAAAGAAGTGGCTGAAATTCGCGCCCCGGAAGTGGTGGAAGAGCAGCGTTCTTCTGATGGCACTATCAAATGGGCCATCGCGGTTGGCGATCAGCGTGTTGAAACGGTTTATATCCCGGAAGACGATCGCGCGACCCTGTGTGTTTCTTCACAGGTTGGTTGTGCATTAGAGTGTAAATTCTGCTCTACGGCGCAGCAGGGCTTTAACCGTAACCTGCGTGTGTCGGAAATCATTGGTCAGGTCTGGCGTGCGGCGAAAATCGTCGGCGCGGTGAAAGCTACAGGCGTACGTCCCATCACCAACGTGGTGATGATGGGGATGGGGGAGCCACTGCTTAACCTGACTAACGTCGTTCCGGCGATGGAAATTATGCTTGATGACTTCGGTTTCGGGTTGTCCAAGCGTCGCGTTACGCTGTCCACCTCAGGCGTTGTCCCTGCGCTGGATAAGTTGGGTGACATGATTGATGTCGCACTGGCGATTTCTCTGCATGCGCCAAATGATGAAATTCGTGACGAAATTGTACCTATCAACAAAAAGTACAATATCGAAACGTTCCTCGGGGCAGTGCGCCGCTATCTGGAGAAATCCAATGCGAACCAGGGCCGCGTGACCATCGAGTATGTCATGTTGGATCACATCAACGATGGCACTGAGCATGCTCATCAGCTTGCAGAACTGCTGAAAGACACGCCGTGTAAGATCAACCTGATTCCGTGGAACCCGTTCCCGGGCGCGCCGTATGGCCGTAGCTCTAACAGTCGTATCGATCGTTTCTCTAAAGTGTTGATGAGCTATGGTTTCACGACCATCGTGCGTAAAACACGTGGTGATGACATCGATGCAGCCTGTGGTCAGCTGGCGGGAGACGTTATCGACCGTACCAAGCGTACTCTGCGCAAGCGTATGCAGGGCGATGCTATCGATATCAAAACCGTTTGATGCCGAATGCACTACGGTATAAATAATGTACCGTAGTGCAATGTAAGTTACATAAGGTCCTTTGTTGTCGTCGTCTGATCAATAATAACGGTGCGTTTTAGTCGACTTTAAGGCAGTATGTAGCGGTGCAACAAGAGTTTAGACCCTCAGGTTTACGCTGTTTTGTCATTGATAGTCTGACCGTTTTATACTGTCTGACGAAGGTTAACTGACCAGATGTTTCGCGGTGTGGGTGAGCATTGTGGCTCGCCGGCGCCAGAACCCAAATTTACGCAGCTGTAGCGAATGAATACTGAAGCCACGCACGACAAAAATGAAGCACTATCCACCGGCGTTCGTCTGCGCAATGCCCGTGAACAACTCGGATTCAGCCAACAGGTGGTCGCGGAACGACTCTGCCTGAAGGTCTCCACGGTACGCGATATTGAAGAAGATAAGGCACCAGCCGATCTCGCTTCAACATTCCTGCGCGGGTATATCCGTTCTTATGCGCGTCTGGTGCATATTCCTGAAGAAGAACTGTTGCCAGGGCTGGAAAAACAGGCTCCGATTCGCCCTGCCAAAGTTGCGCCGATGCAGAGTTTTTCGCTCGGTAAGCGCCGCAAGAAGCGTGACGGCTGGCTAATGACCTTTACCTGGCTGGTACTGTTTGTCGTTGTCGGACTGACTGGTGCCTGGTGGTGGCAGAACCATAAAGCGCAGCAGGAAGAAATCACCACGATGGCCGATCAATCTTCCGCTGAACTGAATGCCGGTAAAGATAACGCGCAGAGCGTGCCGCTGGATACCAGCGCTGCCGCAAGCCAGGACAATACGCCGGCTCCGGATGATGGCGCAGTGGCTGATGCCGCTCAAACGCCGGATACTGCAGCGACCCCGGCGCCTGGCGCAGATCAAAATGCCGTTGTGGCTCCGTCTCAGGCCAATGTTGATACTGCAACGACCACACCTACTGCACCCGCGACAGCGGCGCCACTGCCGACTGACCAGGCGGGTGTAACAACGCCGACTGCCGATCCTAACGCGCTGGTGATGAATTTCACCGCTGACTGCTGGCTGGAAGTGACCGACGCAACCGGGAAAAAACTGTTTAGCGGCATGCAGCGTAAAGATGGCAATTTGAATCTGACCGGTCAGGCACCGTACAAACTGAAAATTGGTGCTCCGGCGGCAGTGCAGATTCAGTTCCAGGGTAAACCTGTCGACCTGAGTCGTTTTATCAGAACTAACCAGGTTGCGCGTCTGACCGTTAATGCCGAACAATCACCGGCTCAGTAACAGACGGCAATGCGGGAGATTTTTTAATGCATAATCAGGCTCCAATTCAACGTAGAAAATCGACACGCATTTACGTTGGGAACGTGCCGATCGGCGATGGGGCTCCCATCGCCGTACAGTCTATGACCAATACGCGTACCACGGATGTGGAAGCGACGGTTAATCAGATCAAAGCGCTGGAACGTGTAGGCGCAGATATTGTTCGCGTCTCTGTACCGACAATGGATGCTGCGGAAGCGTTCAAGCTTATCAAACAGCAGGTTAATGTCCCGCTGGTTGCCGATATTCACTTTGATTACCGTATTGCGCTGAAAGTGGCGGAATACGGTGTCGATTGTCTGCGTATCAACCCAGGTAACATCGGTAACGAAGAGCGTATTCGCATGGTTGTGGATTGCGCTCGTGATAAAAACATTCCTATCCGCATTGGTGTAAACGCCGGATCGCTGGAAAAAGATCTGCAGGAAAAATACGGTGAGCCGACGCCGCAGGCGCTTCTGGAATCTGCGATGCGTCATGTGGATCATCTCGATCGTCTGAACTTCGATCAGTTTAAAGTTAGCGTGAAAGCGTCTGATGTTTTCCTCGCTGTAGAATCTTATCGTCTGCTGGCAAAACAGATTGATCAACCGCTGCATCTGGGGATCACCGAAGCCGGTGGCGCACGTAGTGGTGCGGTAAAATCTGCGATCGGTCTGGGACTGCTGCTGTCAGAAGGCATCGGTGATACGCTGCGTGTTTCTCTGGCGGCAGATCCGGTTGAAGAGATCAAAGTGGGCTTTGATATTCTGAAATCACTGCGCATCCGTGCTCGCGGTATTAATTTTATCGCTTGCCCAACCTGCTCACGCCAGGAGTTCGACGTTATCGGTACCGTTAACGCGCTGGAGCAACGCCTGGAAGATATCATTACGCCAATGGACGTTTCGATCATCGGTTGCGTGGTAAACGGTCCTGGCGAAGCACTGGTTTCCACGCTGGGCGTAACGGGCGGCAACAAGAAAAGCGGCCTGTATGAAGACGGCGTGCGTAAAGACAGACTCGACAACGATGACATGATCACGCAGCTCGAAGCCCGTATTCGCGCCAAAGCGAGTATCCTGGACGAAGCGCGACGCATTGACGTGCAGCAGCTTGAAAAATAATAACGTGATGGGAAGCGGCGTGCTTCCCGTGTATGATTGAACCCGCATGGCGCCCGTATTATTCGGGTTAGCGCTGAGGGTTCATTTTTATATCCATAAAGAGAATAAACGTGGCAAAAAACATTCAAGCCATTCGCGGCATGAACGATTATCTGCCTGGCGAAACCGCCATCTGGCAGCGCATTGAAGGCACTCTCAAAAACGTGCTCGGCAGCTACGGTTACAGTGAAATCCGCTTGCCGATTGTAGAGCAGACCCCGTTATTCAAACGCGCGATCGGTGAAGTGACCGACGTCGTTGAAAAAGAGATGTATACCTTTGAGGACCGCAATGGCGATAGCCTGACCCTGCGTCCTGAAGGCACTGCGGGCTGCGTACGCGCCGGCATCGAACATGGTCTCCTGTACAATCAGGAACAGCGTCTGTGGTACATCGGGCCGATGTTCCGCCACGAACGTCCGCAAAAAGGTCGTTATCGTCAATTCCATCAGTTGGGTGTCGAAGTGTTTGGTCTGCAAGGCCCAGACATTGATGCTGAGCTGATTATGCTGACTGCCCGCTGGTGGCGTGCATTGGGTATTTCCCAGCATGTTAGCCTTGAGCTGAACTCTATTGGTTCGCTTGAAGCTCGTGCTAACTACCGTGATGCGCTGGTCGCCTACCTGGAACAGCACAAAGAAAAACTGGACGAAGATTGCAAGCGCCGCATGTACACCAACCCGCTGCGTGTTCTCGACTCCAAAAACCCGGACGTGCAGGCGCTGCTGAACGATGCCCCTGCACTGGGTGACTATCTTGATGATGATTCTCGCGAACATTTCGCGGGGCTGTGCAAACTGCTGGAATCCGCAGGTATTGCCTACACCGTTAATCAGCGTCTGGTTCGCGGCCTCGACTACTACAACCGTACCGTATTTGAGTGGGTAACCAACAGCCTGGGCTCACAGGGTACCGTCTGTGCAGGTGGTCGCTATGATGGTCTGGTTGAGCAACTTGGCGGTCGTGCCACGCCAGCGGTAGGCTTCGCTATGGGTCTGGAACGACTTGTTTTGTTAGTTCAGGCAGTTAATCCGGAATTTAACGCAGATCCTGTTGTCGATATATACCTGGTTGCGTCAGGTGCGGATACGCAGTCAGCCGCGATGCGGCTTGCTGAACGTCTGCGTGATGACGTTCCCGGTGTGAAATTGATGACTAACCACGGTGGCGGCAACTTTAAGAAACAGTTTGCTCGCGCCGATAAGTGGGGCGCCCGCGTTGCACTGGTACTGGGTGAGTCCGAAGTGGCTGACGGTACCGTTGTAGTGAAGGATTTGCGCTCTGGTGAGCAAACGGCAGTAGCGCAGGATAGCGTTGCCACGCATTTGCGCACTCTACTGGGCTAAGGAGAAGGACAGCGTGGAAATTTACGAGAACGAACACGACCAGGTTGATGCGGTAAAACGCTTCTTTGCTGAAAACGGCAAAGCGCTGGTTGTTGGGGTAATTTTAGGGGTTGGCGCGCTGGTCGGCTGGCGTTACTGGACCAGTCATCAGACGGAGTCCGCACGCTCTGCTTCTCTGGCATATCAAAATACGGTGACTGCGGTTAGCGCAGGTAAGCCTGATAGCATTCCTGCCGCAGAGAAATTTGCAGCGGAAAACAAAAACACCTATGGCGCGTTAGCGTCAATGGAACTGGCACAGCAGTTTGTTGACCAAAACGAACTAGAGAAAGCCGCGGCCCAGTTACAACAAGGCCTGGCCGCCACCAGCGATGAGAATCTCAAAGCGGTGCTTAATCTGCGTCTTGCTCGTGTTCAGGTTCAGCTTAAGCAGGCTGATACCGCGCTCAAAACACTTGATACCATTAAAGGTGAAGGGTGGGCGGCAATTGTGGCCGATCTGCGTGGTGAAGCGTTGCTGAGCAAAGGCGACAAACAAGGTGCGCGTAGCGCATGGGAAGCGGGTGTGAAAAGCGATGCCTCTCCTGCTCTGAGCGAAATGATGCAGATGAAAATCAATAATTTGTCCATCTGAGAGGGACCCGATGCAATTGCGTAAATTACTTCTGCCAGGGCTGCTTTCCGTTACCCTATTGAGCGGCTGTTCACTGTTTAGTGGCGAAGAAGATGTCGTTAAGATGTCCCCGTTACCGGTGGTTGAAAACCAGTTTACCCCGTCTACTGCCTGGAGCACTTCTGTAGGCAACGGTATTGGTGATTTCTACTCCAACCTTCATCCTGCGTTGGCGGATAACGTGGTCTATGCAGCCGATCGCGCAGGTGTGGTGAAAGCGCTGAACGCAGACGACGGCAAAGAAGTCTGGTCTGTTAATCTGGGTGAGAAAGACGGTTGGTTCTCCCGTGCATCTGCTCAGCTTTCTGGCGGTGTAACCGTGTCGGGCGGCCATGTTTATATTGGCAGCGAAAAAGCACAGGTTTATGCGCTTAACACCAGTGACGGTACAACGGCATGGCAAACGAAAGTTGCCGGTGAAGCGTTGTCTCGCCCGGTGGTGAGCGATGGCGTGGTATTGATCCATACCAGTAACGGTCAGTTGCAGGCATTGAACGAAGCTGACGGTGCCATCAAATGGACTGTGAACCTCGACATGCCATCACTTTCCTTACGTGGTGAATCCGCTCCGGCGACCGCCTTTGGCGCTGCGATTGTGGGTGGCGATAATGGTCGCGTAAGTGCCGTACTGATGCAGCAGGGCCAGATGATTTGGCAGCAGCGTATCTCTCAGGCCACTGGCCCAACCGAAATCGATCGTCTGAGTGATGTCGATACCACGCCGGTTATCGTCAATGGCGTAGTTTACGCGCTGGCTTATAATGGTAACCTGACGGCGCTGGATCTGCGCAGCGGCCAGATCATGTGGAAACGTGAGCTCGGTTCGGTGAATGATTTCATCGTTGATGGTAATCGTATCTATCTGGTTGATCAGAATGACCGTGTGCTGGCGCTGACGACCGATGGCGGCGTGACGCTGTGGACGCAAAGCGATCTGCTGCACCGTCTGCTGACGTCTCCGGCTCTGTATAACGGTAACCTGGTCGTAGGCGATAGCGAAGGCTACCTGCACTGGATTAACGTTGAAGATGGTCGCTTTGTCGCTCAGCAGAAAGTCGACAGCTCCGGTTTCCTGACCGAGCCGGTTTCTGCTGATGGTAAACTGCTGATCCAGGCGAAAGACGGTACGCTGTACTCCATTACGCGTTAATCGTCCTGCCGCTCGCTTTGAAAAACGGCTCCTGGTGCAGGGGCCGTTTTACTGTTTTTAACAATGGCGCAAAAATAGCGTCCGTTGTCTGATGATTTTTTAAATGAGGCTTTAAACATGGTACCTGTGGTCGCGCTTGTCGGGCGCCCTAACGTTGGCAAATCCACGTTATTTAACCGTCTAACTCGCACCCGAGATGCGCTGGTTGCGGATTTCCCGGGTCTGACTCGTGACCGTAAGTACGGTCGTGCGGAAATTGAAGGCCGCGAGTTTATCTGCATTGATACTGGCGGTATTGATGGCACCGAAGACGGTGTGGAAACCCGTATGGCGGAACAGTCGTTGCTGGCTATCGAAGAAGCAGACGTTGTGCTGTTCATGGTGGACGCGCGTGCTGGCCTGATGCCGGCAGATGAAGCCATTGCCAAGCATCTGCGTGCGCGCCAGAAACCAACCTTCCTCGTTGCCAACAAAACTGACGGACTCGATCCGGATCAGGCCGTTGTCGATTTCTATTCACTGGGACTGGGTGAAATTTACCCTATCGCGGCGTCTCACGGTCGTGGTGTCCTTAGCCTGCTGGAACACGTTCTGCTACCGTGGATGGACGATGTCGCGCCGCAGGAAGAAGTAGATGAAGATGCGGAATACTGGGCGAAACTGGAAGCCGAAGAAAACGGTGAAGAAGAGCCTGAAGATGATTTCAATCCACAGGATCTGCCCATCAAACTGGCCATTGTCGGGCGCCCGAACGTAGGTAAGTCCACACTGACTAACCGTATTCTCGGTGAAGACCGCGTTGTGGTCTACGATATGCCGGGGACCACGCGCGACAGTATTTATATTCCGATGGAACGTGATGAACGCGAATATGTGCTGATTGATACTGCGGGTGTACGTAAGCGCGGTAAAATTACCGAAGCGGTAGAAAAATTCTCCGTAATCAAAACGTTGCAGGCAATTGAAGATGCCAACGTGGTGATGCTGGTGATTGACGCACGCGAAGGGATCTCCGATCAGGACCTCTCGCTGCTGGGCTTTATCCTCAATAGTGGGCGCTCACTTGTTATTGTCGTCAACAAATGGGACGGCCTGACGCAGGAAGTGAAAGAACAGGTAAAAGAGACCCTGGACTTCCGCCTGGGCTTTATCGATTTTGCCCGCGTTCACTTTATTTCCGCGCTGCACGGCAGCGGCGTAGGCAACCTGTTCGAATCCGTGCGCGAAGCGTATGACAGCTCAACCCGCCGCGTTAGCACCGCGATGCTGACCCGCATTATGACCATGGCGGTAGAAGACCATCAGCCGCCGCTGGTGCGTGGTCGCCGTGTGAAGCTTAAGTATGCTCACGCCGGTGGTTATAACCCGCCGATTGTGGTGATTCACGGTAACCAGGTGAAAGACCTGCCGGATTCATACAAGCGCTATCTGATGAACTACTTCCGCAAATCACTGGAAGTAATGGGGACGCCAATCCGTATTCAGTTCAAAGAAGGGGAAAACCCGTTTGCGAACAAACGTAATACACTGACACCAACGCAGATGCGTAAGCGTAAGCGTTTGATTAAGCACATCAAAAAAAGCAAGTAACCCTTGCTGATGGCGATAGAGGCCCGCGTAAATCGCGGGCTTTTTTTCGCCCTTTTTTAGTCTGTACCTGTCTGTTTGCTGTCAATGACTATTCGCTTTTTACCAAGTTTAAATCTAAGAAAGTAGACAATTGTCGAATTTTCATCTTAAAGTCACCCGGTTGGTACTAGACAAAACTACTGTCAGGTTATCAAATGGTTAAATAAATCTTCGCCGTATGTAAAAAATCGACCAGCTACGTAACTGGCCGGCGTACATCACGGTGTTTACAAGCACACGACATATTTTTTCGGGAGAATTATGCAATCCTCTGTTAATCAAAAAGAAAGCCGAACGTTCTTCGGTCATCCTTATCCGCTCGGCTCATTGTTCTTCACTGAGATGTGGGAGCGTTTTTCGTTTTATGGCATTCGTCCGTTACTGATCCTGTTTATGGCTGCTACCGTTTATGACGGCGGTATGGGGCTGGCGCGTGAAAATGCATCGGCAATTGTCGGTATTTTTGCCGGTACGATGTACCTTGCCGCGCTGCCGGGCGGTTGGCTGGCGGATAACTGGCTCGGTCAGCAAAGAGCTGTCTGGTATGGCTCTATCCTGATTGCCCTTGGCCATCTGTCGATTGCGCTCTCTGCCATCATGGGTGACAACCTGTTCTTTATCGGCCTGATGTTTATCGTGCTCGGCTCAGGTCTGTTCAAGACCTGTATCTCGGTAATGGTTGGGACGCTGTATAAAAAAGGCGATGCGCGTCGTGATGGCGGTTTCTCGCTGTTCTACATGGGTATCAATATGGGCTCCTTCATTGCTCCGTTGATCTCCGGGTGGCTGATTAAGTCTCATGGCTGGCATTGGGGTTTTGGTATCGGTGGCATTGGGATGCTGGTCGCGTTGATTATCTTCCGCGTGTTTGCCGTTCCGGCGATGAAGCGCTACGACAGCGAAGTCGGGCTGGACTCTACCTGGAACAGCCCGGTAGTCAAAAGAAAGGGCGTAGGCACGTGGTTGTTGGCGCTGGCGGTAGGTGTGGCAGTCATTGTTACCCTGATAGCTCAAGGTGTGATTGTGATTAACCCGGTCGCGGTAGCCAGCGTGTTGGTGTATGTGATTGCGGCATCCGTAGCCCTCTACTTCATCTACCTGTTTGTATTTGCTGGGCTGAACCGTAAAGAGCGCGCCAGATTGTTGGTCTGCTTTATTCTGCTGGTTTCCGCTGCCTTCTTCTGGTCGGCATTTGAGCAAAAGCCAACGTCGTTTAACCTGTTCGCTAACGACTACACTAACCGTATGATCGGCGATTTTGAAATCCCGGCTGTCTGGTTCCAGTCGATTAACGCGCTGTTTATCATTCTGCTGGCCCCGGTCTTTAGCTGGGCGTGGCCGAAGCTTGCCAGCATGAATATTCGCCCGAGCAGTATCACTAAATTTGTTATCGGTATTCTGTGTGCCGCAGCGGGTTTTGGCCTGATGATGCTGGCAGCACAAAACGTGCTGAATAATGGCGGTGCAGGCGTTTCTCCTTTCTGGCTGGTGGGCAGTATCCTGATGCTGACACTTGGTGAACTGTGCCTGAGTCCGATTGGCCTGGCGACAATGACGCTGCTGGCACCGGAAAGAATGCGCGGTCAGATGATGGGACTGTGGTTCTGCGCAAGTGCACTGGGTAACCTGGCCGCGGGCCTGATCGGCGGCCACGTGAAAGCCGATCAGCTGGATATGCTGCCGGATCTGTTTGCACGTTGTTCCATCGCGTTGATAATCTGTGCTGCGGTACTGATAGTCCTCATTGTTCCGGTACGCCGTATGCTGGAGAATGCACAGACTAAACCGGTTACCAGCGCCTGATAACACCTCGATATTGCCGGGGCGGGCATTCTGCTCCGGCAATTCAATCTACGAGGTAAGAGTATGCTGTTAGGGTTTGTGGGGCTTGGCGCGGTGGTTGAAACGGCATACTTGCCCGCATTACGTCACATGTTCGGTGATTCACTCCGCTGTGTGGGATTTGATGTGCAACCCGCAAAACAGCCTGCAGATGTGACACGCTGCGCATCGCTTGCTGAACTTCTTGCAACACCGCTTGATACCCTGTTTATCACCACCGCATCCCTGCACCATCTTGAAGTGCTGGAACAGGCGCTCGCTTCGCCCATCGCACGTATCGTGGTCGAAAAACCGATTGTCGCCACGCTTTCCCAAATTGAAAAACTGAAAATGCTGCTGGTTCAACCCGGCGTCGCTGATCGTGTACTGGCGCTAGACCACTGGATGGCGCGTAATGGCGCAATGCAGCTGGCATTGGGGAAACTCGGAGCGTTGTGGCTGGGCGATAACCCACAACCGGCACTGGTTACCCACTTTTCGGACATTGTTAAAATTGAAGGATTCTTGCAGGAGCCAAGCGGGATTAACACCGCCGGGGAACCTGTCGCGCTCAACTTTGCCACCGGTGAGCCGGATGCGCGCGAGCTTCGACACCCGGATGGTGTGATTCTGGATATAGGTACGCATGTGCTGGCAATGTTGCGTGAAACGGTTCGCTACCTCGGGGGAAGTGATGAGATGGTGCTGCAGGTGATAACCGCGAAAGACCGTCTGGGGCGTGATATCTCCCGCGGTGACCTGACCACGGCAGAAGGTGAAGCTCATCTTCAGGGGCAGATTAGCGGTATTCCGCTGGATATCTGGCTCAACAAATATGCGGGACCTGCGGGAGGGCAAAAAGGTCTGCGCCTGTATCTGAGAGATGGGCGAATCATTAGCCATGACCGGCGCGGTGCAGAAGATGTGCTGGAACTTATTGAGGGCGATACTGTTTTGCGCTGGAGTCTTGCGGGGGCGGTTTATGCGCACTGCCTGGCAGAGCATATCCTGGGGGGGCAAAGTTTGTTTGAACGTAGCCCGCAGGAAGTCGGGCGGACAACGCAGCGCCGACTGGAAGAAGTGGAGCGCTTGTTAATGCTACAGCAGCAGTTGCGCGGGCAACATTAAGTGCACCGTGTTAACATCAGGGTAGTAATGAATTCCCCGTACAGGAGTCACCATGTCTATTATCTGCCCTGATTGTCATACTTCGCTGGAGCCTCAAAACGGCGTGGCATATTGCGAAAACTGTAATAAAGATATTCTGCTTGAAGCGCATTGCCCGGAGTGCCATCAGCCGCTGCAGGTGTTAAAAGCCTGCGGTGCGGTCGATTATTTCTGCCAGAATGGGCACGGGCTTATCTCTAAGAAACGCGTGGCGTTTGCGCCGGTTTAATCCGGCTTTTTCTTACGCGTTTTCTTTGCCGCCGTCACGCCTTTCACTTCACTCTCTACCCAACCATCTGACAGTCGGGTCGTGAGCACGTCACCGGCCTTCACCTGTTTGGTCTGCTTCAGCACGTTGCCGTCCGTCGCAGTAGTGACGCTATAGCCGCGTGCCAGCGTAGAAAGCGGACTTACGGCTTCAAGATGCGTCACCACATTACCAAAACGTTCTCTCCGCTCGCTTAAACGCGCACGGATATTCTCCGCCAGACGATACTCCAGTTGCTGAATACGGGTTTGTGCCCGATAAATGCGCGACTCTGGGTTTTGTTGGTTAAGGCGTTGACGTACGCGCTGCTGGCGCTGATTGGCCTGCTTAATCTTATTCTCAAGTGCGACGTTCATTCTCTGCCGCAGCCGTTCCAGCACTGTCTGCTGGCGTGCCAGACGCAACTGAGGGTGCTGTTGTTGCAAGCGATGATGGATCTGGGTAAAGCGACGGGTACGGTTGGCAAGGTAGTAATCCATCGCCATTCCCAGGCGTTGCTGTACAGATTGAATCTGGCGTAACAGCTCCTGTTGATTGCGGCTGACAATTTCGGCAGCCGCAGACGGCGTAGGCGCACGCAAGTCGCCGACGAAGTCAGCGATAGTGACATCGGTTTCATGGCCGACGGCGCTAACGACCGGTATGGCGCTGTTAAATATTGCCCGCGCCACGCGTTCGTCGTTAAAGCTCCATAAATCTTCCAGCGATCCGCCGCCACGCCCGACGATTAAAACATCGCACTCCTGACGTGCGTTAGCCAGTTCAATGGCGCGTACGATCTGGGCTGGTGCATCATCACCCTGCACGGCGGTTGGGTAAATTATCACGGGCAGGGAAGGGTCACGACGCTTCAGAACATGGAGGATATCATGCAGCGCAGCCCCGGTTTTCGAGGTGATCACCCCGACGCAATGGGCCGGTGAAGGCAACGGTTGTTTGTATTGCTGATCGAACAACCCCTCAGCCTGTAATTTGGCCTTCAGCTGTTCATATTTTTGCTGTAACAAACCTTCGCCCGCAGGCTGCATGCTCTCGACGATTATCTGGTAGTCGCCGCGCGGCTCGTACAGCGTAATGTTGGCGCGTACCAGCACTTGCTGTCCATGCTGCGGGCGGAAGGTTACCCGGCGGTTACTGTTGCGGAACATCGCGCAGCGTACCTGGGCGGTGTCATCTTTAAGCGTGAAATACCAGTGGCCTGACGAGGGCTGGGTGAAATTCGAGATTTCGCCGCTGATCCACACGTGTCCCATTTCCTGCTCAAGCAGCAGACGAACCGTCTGGTTTAGGCGGCTTACGGTAAAAATTGAGGTGGTTTGAGAGGATAACATGTGAGCGGGATCAAATTCTAAATCAGCAGGTTATTCAATCGAAAGTAACATGCTCACAGAGGAGCGCAAGGTTTTTTTGCAAAAAAGTGTGGATGCAATCGGTTACGCTCTGTATAATGCCGCGGCAATATTTAATAACCTCCCAGGTGAGATATTGCCCATGCTACGTATCGCTAAAGAAGCCCTGACGTTTGACGACGTCCTCCTCGTTCCCGCTCATTCTACCGTTCTGCCGAATACAGCTGACCTCAGCACGCAATTGACGAAAACCATTCGCCTGAACATTCCTATGCTCTCTGCGGCAATGGACACCGTGACGGAAGCACGCCTGGCAATTGCCCTGGCTCAGGAAGGCGGCATCGGTTTTATCCACAAAAACATGTCCATTGAGCGCCAGGCTGAAGAAGTTAAACGTGTGAAAAAACACGAATCTGGCGTGGTGACCGATCCACAGACCGTACTGCCAACCACCACGCTGCGTGAAGTGAAAGAACTGACCGAGCGTAATGGCTTTGCAGGCTACCCGGTTGTAACGGAAGACAACGAACTGGTCGGTATCATCACTGGCCGTGACGTACGCTTTGTTACCGACCTTAGCCAGCCGGTTAGCGTTTACATGACGCCGAAAGAGCGTCTGGTAACCGTACGCGAAGGTGAAGCGCGTGATGTTGTGTTTGCAAAAATGCACGAAAAACGTGTTGAGAAAGCGCTGGTTGTTGATGACAGCTTCCATCTTCTCGGCATGATCACCGTAAAAGATTTCCAGAAAGCAGAACGTAAACCTAACGCCTGTAAAGATGAGCATGGTCGTCTGCGCGTGGGTGCTGCGGTTGGTGCAGGCGCAGGTAATGAAGAGCGTGTTGATGCGCTGGTTGCCGCCGGTGTTGATGTTTTGCTGATCGACTCCTCTCATGGCCACTCTGAAGGCGTTCTGCAGCGTATCCGCGAAACACGTGCAAAATACCCTGATCTGCAGATCATCGGCGGTAACGTTGCTACGGGTGCAGGCGCGCGCGCTCTGGCCGAAGCAGGCTGTAGCGCGGTTAAAGTCGGTATCGGTCCTGGCTCAATCTGTACTACCCGTATCGTTACCGGTGTGGGTGTTCCGCAGATTACCGCCGTTTCTGATGCGGTTGCAGCACTGGAAGGGACAGGCATTCCGGTTATCGCCGACGGCGGTATTCGTTTCTCTGGCGATATTGCTAAAGCGATTGCTGCAGGTGCTGCTGCTGTCATGGTGGGTTCTATGCTGGCAGGTACCGAAGAGTCTCCGGGGGAAATCGAACTGTACCAGGGGCGTTCTTACAAGTCTTACCGTGGTATGGGGTCCCTGGGTGCGATGTCCAAAGGTTCTTCTGACCGTTATTTCCAGAGCGATAACGCTGCTGACAAACTGGTTCCGGAAGGTATCGAAGGTCGTGTGGCGTATAAAGGTCGCCTGAAAGAGATCATTCACCAGCAGATGGGCGGCCTGCGCTCCTGTATGGGTCTGACCGGCTGTGGTACTATCGACGCGCTGCGTACTCAGGCTGAATTTGTCCGTATCAGCGGTGCGGGTATTCAGGAAAGTCACGTTCACGATGTGACCATCACCAAAGAGTCCCCTAACTACCGCATGGGCTCCTGATAAGTTTCCGCGCCCGGCTCTATGCCGGGCGAATTTGTTTCACTTGCCTCGGAATTAGCGTCAATGACAGACAATATTCATAAACATCGCATTCTCATCCTCGATTTCGGATCGCAGTACACTCAACTGGTTGCACGCCGCGTACGTGAACTGGGCGTCTACTGTGAACTGTGGGCATGGGATGTTACGGAAGCACAAATTCGCGAATTCAACCCAAGCGGTATTATTCTTTCCGGTGGTCCGGAAAGTACCACCGAAGCAAACAGCCCACGTGCACCAGAGTACGTGTTCAATGCTGGCGTGCCGGTCTTTGGTGTGTGCTATGGCATGCAGACCATGGCAATGCAACTGGGTGGACATGTTGAAGGTTCTAACGAGCGTGAGTTCGGTTATGCACAGGTTGAAGTCCAGACCGATAGCGCGCTGATCCGTGGTATCGAAGACTCCCTGACTGCAGAAGGCAAACCTTTGCTGGACGTATGGATGAGCCACGGCGATAAAGTGACTGCTATCCCGGAAGGTTTTGTTACCGTTGCCAGCACCGACAGTTGCCCGTTCGCCATCATGGCACATGAAGAAAAACGCTTCTACGGTGTGCAGTTCCACCCGGAAGTCACCCATACCCGTCAGGGTATGCGCATGCTGGAGCGCTTTGTGCGTGACATCTGCCAGTGTGAAGCGCTGTGGACGCCGGAAAAAATCATCGACGACGCTGTTGCACGTATTCGTGAGCAGGTTGGTAATGACAAAGTGATCCTCGGTCTGTCCGGTGGCGTTGACTCCTCCGTTACCGCAATGCTGCTGCACCGCGCAATTGGCAAAAACCTGACCTGTGTCTTCGTGGATAACGGTCTGCTGCGTCTGAACGAAGCTCAGCAGGTGATGGATATGTTCGGCGATCACTTCGGCCTGAATATTGTTCACGTGGAAGGCGAGCAACGCTTCCTCGACGCGTTGAAAGGCGAGAACGATCCGGAAGCCAAACGTAAGATCATCGGCCGCGTGTTCGTTGAAGTATTCGACGAAGAAGCGCTGAAGCTGGAAGACGTTAAATGGCTGGCGCAGGGAACTATCTACCCTGACGTGATCGAATCCGCTGCTTCGGCAACCGGTAAAGCGCACGTCATCAAATCTCACCACAACGTGGGTGGCCTGCCGAAAGAGATGAAGATGGGCCTGGTTGAACCGTTGCGTGAACTGTTCAAAGACGAAGTGCGCAAAATTGGTCTGGAACTGGGTCTCCCGTATGACATGCTGTACCGCCACCCATTCCCGGGGCCTGGGCTCGGTGTTCGCGTGCTGGGCGAAGTGAAGAAAGAGTACTGCGATTTGCTGCGTCGTGCGGATGCTATCTTCATCGAAGAACTGCACAAAGCTGACCTGTACAACAAAGTAAGTCAGGCGTTCACCGTATTCCTGCCGGTTCGTTCCGTTGGCGTAATGGGCGATGGCCGTAAGTATGACTGGGTTGTCTCCCTGCGTGCTGTAGAAACCATCGACTTTATGACCGCGCATTGGGCACACCTGCCGTATGACTTCCTGGGCCGCGTTTCCAACCGCATCATCAACGAAGTTAACGGTATCTCCCGCGTCGTGTATGACATCAGCGGTAAGCCACCAGCGACGATTGAGTGGGAATAATTCCTCTCCCTGTTATCGGCTTCTGAGCCAATAACATGTAAAAAGCCCTCTGTAAATCAGGGGGCTTTTTATTATCTATGGCCGGGAAATTGAATTCAGGACAATATGAATGCCGCCTATTCTGTAGGGGGTTAATCAACCAACTGCAACTGTGGCTGCGTTTTGGATGCAACATTCTCCACACGAATATCCATCTGCGGATAGGGCAGGTCGATATGGTTGTCGTCCAGCGCTTCTTTAATACTTTCCAGCAGGTCGTAATAGGTGTTCCAGTACTCAGCATTGCGTACCCATACACGAACATAAAAGTTCAGCGATGAGGCGCCAAGCTCTCCCAGGCGCACGGTCACACCACGCTTCTGATCTATACGACGATCCTGTTCGATGATCCGATTGATAACGCGTTTGACATCAGCAATGCGGCTCTGATAACCAACGCCAATGACCAGATCGATACGGCGAAACGGGTGGCGAGAATAGTTAATGATGTTATCGGAAATGATCTTACCGTTTGGGATCACCACTTCTTTGCTGTCGGCGGTGAGAAGCGTGGTGGAGAAAATGTGGACCTTTTCTACCGTTCCGGTAACAGCGCCAATCTGTACGACTTCCCCGGCGCGAAATGGACGTAGGGAGACCAACAAGACGCCTGCGGCAAAGTTGGATAACGACCCCTGTAACGCCAGGCCGACGGCCAATCCCGCAGCACCAATAACCGCAATAATGGATGATGTTTCTATACCGACGCGACCCAGTGCGGCGACAACGAAAAAGGCGAGGGTAATGTAACGGACGAGAGCAGTGAAGAACTGGATGATGGTGATGTCGACTTTTCGCTTGAGGAGTAATTTTTCCAGCCCGCGGGAGAGCAGGCGAGAGATAAATTTACCGACAAACAACAAAATGACGGCAGCGACGATGTTCCAGCCAAATTGAATTACCGCATCACTGTGCCCGGCAAGCCATTCAAGACCAGTACGTATTTTGGGAAATAATGTAAAACTACTCATGGTATGACCCTGTAGTATTAACAAATGTTAGAAATTCAAATAAACAATTAATTTTTTATACAAAATATTAATGCGTAGGCCGCTGATATTTTTTGAGGATATTAATTAGCGGTTATTTGAGCTGTGTATGTCTTTTTATGTGCAGTAAAGGCGAACGTAAAAAAACAGCGCAAATGGTGCGGTGAAGTGGAAGGAAAAGATTGTGTAATTGTGCGGAACGTCGCAGGCATATCCAATACAGCAGTCTGTGTTGTTGGCTGGATAGGGCGAAAAATGTTCGCTCAAATCCCTTACCGGATGGTTAAACATCAGGCGATTAGCCATCCGGTAAGGAATCTTAAGACAGGGGGGATCACAGATACGAGCGTTCAGCGTTCGTCAGTTTGTGCAGGAGAAGTCTGTTGCGGCAAGGTGGTCTGCTGGGATTCTTTCTTGTCCTGGTGGTGGTGCCACGCACCGATAGCAGAGTAGACGAAGCGTCCGAAGAAGAAGATGAAGCTGATAAGCAGTACGATCCGGATCATGCGACTGTTAAATCGGTGTCGTTTGCGTAGGCTGGTAACCTGGCTCACAAAAGGTTCCTTAAAGTGTACCCAACCAGTGGGCGATACTTACATTAAGGCACACTAAGAGGGAATGGTCAATTCTTCGTTATGTAAAATTGCATCATGGGTTTTATCCCCTTATGTTATGGAAATTAATAT
>NZ_JANEWI010000042.1:0-37968 GCF_028069775.1 Citrobacter sp. Igbk 17
GATAATTACCTAAAGAATGTAAAATAAAAATTAAACGCTTTGATTTTTACTTTTCACATGAAAGATGACTTTCATGGTTAAGTTAGACGCTCAAAATAATTGTCAGATATTTGCAACACCCCTTGCAAGGTTAATTGAGGTCCAGGCGTCATAACAAAACAGTGCATTTTCAGTATATTGCCGCAGTAGATTTTGTTAGTCGCTAACGATGATGAGTTCTGGGACACCTGTATTTCTTACTCTGGAAGAAAATCGATATCAAACTAATTAAATAATACGTTCCTTTTTGGTAACTACACCAGGTAAAACACGTTAATTATTCGTTGCAGCAGCGCATAAGGCAGAATCAGCAGAAATCGTGAATTCTCATGCTTTAGATCAACATTCATTCCCGTCAGGCATAAAAAAGCCCGCATAACGCGGGCTCATGTTCAGCATTGGAAATGCATCAGAACTTATAGGTGATACCCGTTGAGATCAGACCCGTCCAGGATTTGTCTACCATCGGGCTGTCTGTCACTTCATCAGACAAACGGGTGTAACGCGCAGTGCCGTACACGCTCCAGTCGCCTAAGAAATTATAGTTGGCGCTGAGTTCAAGGTACGGGTTCCAGCTGCTTTCAGGATCGTAGCTGCGTAAACCACTGCGAGACGATTCGTGGCGCGATACACCATAGTAGTACTGGTTCTGGTTTTCGCTGTTCCACTCAACACC
This sequence comes from Citrobacter sp. Igbk 17, assembly GCF_028069775.1. Taxonomy (NCBI): domain Bacteria; kingdom Pseudomonadati; phylum Pseudomonadota; class Gammaproteobacteria; order Enterobacterales; family Enterobacteriaceae; genus Citrobacter; species Citrobacter sp. Igbk 17. Next base: position 716 of record NZ_JANEWI010000042.1, read on the forward strand.
AATCCCCGGTGTCAGCGTCAGGCCTCCGTTGGTATAACGGTACAGCCATGCCAGATCCCATACGATACCATTACTGTTATCCAGTGCGTCTCCCGCGAGGCTGGTACGCAGGAAACCATATTGCGTGTTATGCACGTAAGAAAGCCCGGCCATCATGGTGCTCTTACGTTTATCAAGATTGCGCAGACGGCTATCGTCGCTGTCGCCCGGCTTGAAGTACAGTGGCGACCAGTACGCCATCACAGATAATTTATCTGTATTGTCATTCCACAGGTAGTAACCGCCGCCCAGACCACGGAACCAGAAGTTGTCGCTTTCATAGGTCACAACAGGGACCGGGTAAACGTCACTATCGTAGTTTTTGTAAGGGTGTTCAACCACACCAACGCCTGCGCCCAGCGTCAGGTTGCTTTCTGCTTGCGCGACGCTCGCGGATGTGGCAATAAGCACGCCAAGTGCCAGAAGTTTGAGTTTGGTCACAATCCATAATTCCTTATTCAAATGTTTAGCGACGAAAGTGTAACCGCCAATACGCTTCAGCCCAACTATTTTACGTATTACCTGCCCAATGTAACCCCCTAATTTCTCAACGAGTGATGACATTTTGCTTGCAGCACGGTGAACACCACATGAATTCAGCCCCATTTCTTTACATAACATGTGCTTTTTTTGCTGATGAGTTATTGATATGCCATTGAAATTCATTTGCGCGTGCAGGCAAGTTTTGCAAATGCCATCTACGCTTAAATTTAGAAGGTGTATCACCGAATACGTTGATCTCCTGACCATCGAAATGGCATGAGAGTTGCTTATTTCTTCAGCAGCGACGTCGTTCAGTTTACCTCTTCAGGGGCCTCTACTATTCATATGAACGGCTCTTAACATGTGCTAAAAAACGAAAGGACGGCATACCATGAATATATTCGATCACTATCGCCAGCGTTATGAAGCTGCCAAGGACGAAGAGTTCACGCTGCAGGAGTTTCTTACCACTTGTCGGCAAGATCGCAGTGCTTATGCCAACGCGGCAGAGCGGCTATTAATGGCTATTGGTGAGCCTGTCATGGTTGACACTGCCCACGAACCTCGACTTTCTCGACTCTTTTCGAATCGGGTGATTGCACGTTATCCCGCTTTTGAAGAGTTTTACGGCATGGAAGACGCAATTGAACAGATTGTTTCTTATCTGAAACATGCGGCTCAGGGGCTGGAAGAGAAGAAACAGATCCTGTATCTGCTGGGGCCGGTGGGAGGGGGAAAATCATCGCTTGCAGAGCGACTGAAATCGCTGATGCAAAGAGTGCCCATTTATGTCCTCAGCGCCAATGGTGAACGTAGCCCGGTTAACGATCATCCGTTATGCCTGTTTAATCCGCAGGAAGATGCACAGATCCTGGAAAAAGAGTATGGGGTCCCGCGTCGCTATCTCGGTACGATCATGTCGCCGTGGGCTGCGAAGCGTTTGCATGATTTCGGCGGGGACATCACTAAATTCCGTGTCGTCAAAGTCTGGCCGTCTATTCTGGAGCAAATCGCCATCGCTAAAACCGAGCCTGGTGATGAAAACAACCAGGACATTTCCGCTCTGGTCGGGAAAGTGGATATTCGTAAACTCGAACACCATGCGCAGAACGATCCTGATGCCTACGGCTACTCAGGTGCGTTGTGCCGCTCCAACCAGGGGATTATGGAATTCGTAGAGATGTTTAAAGCACCGATTAAAGTGCTGCATCCTCTGCTGACTGCTACCCAGGAAGGAAACTACAACGGGACAGAAGGTATCTCTGCCCTGCCGTTTAACGGCATTATTCTCGCCCACTCGAACGAATCTGAATGGGTGACGTTCCGCAACAACAAAAACAACGAAGCCTTCCTCGACCGTGTATACATCGTGAAGGTCCCGTATTGCTTACGTATATCTGAAGAGATCAAGATCTACGAAAAACTGCTTAACCACAGTGAGTTGACCCACGCACCATGCGCGCCGGGCACGCTGGAAACGCTGTCGCGTTTCACCATTCTTTCGCGTCTGAAAGAACCTGAAAACTCGAGCATATATTCGAAGATGCGCGTTTATGACGGTGAAAGCCTGAAGGATACCGATCCTAAAGCAAAATCGTATCAGGAGTACCGGGATTACGCCGGAGTTGATGAGGGGATGAACGGTCTGTCCACGCGTTTCGCGTTTAAGATCCTCTCCCGCGTGTTCAACTTTGACCATGCCGAAGTCGCAGCAAACCCAGTGCATCTGTTCTATGTGCTTGAGCAGCAAATCGAGCGTGAGCAATTCCCGCAGGAGCAGGCTGAACGTTATCTTGAGTTCCTGAAGGGCTATCTGATCCCGAAATACGCCGAGTTTATTGGCAAAGAGATCCAGACGGCTTACCTTGAGTCCTATTCAGAATATGGACAGAACATTTTCGATCGTTATGTTACCTATGCGGATTTTTGGATTCAGGATCAGGAGTACCGCGACCCGGATACCGGTCAGCTGTTCGATCGCGAGTCACTGAACTCCGAACTGGAGAAAATTGAGAAACCTGCGGGTATCAGTAACCCGAAAGACTTCCGTAACGAGATCGTCAACTTTGTTCTGCGTGCCAGAGCAAACAACAGCGGTCGCAACCCAAACTGGACCAGTTACGAAAAACTGCGCACGGTTATTGAGAAGAAAATGTTCTCGAATACCGAAGAGTTGCTGCCGGTCATTTCGTTTAACGCTAAAACCTCGACTGACGAGCAGAAAAAGCACGACGATTTTGTCGACCGTATGATGGAAAAAGGCTATACGCGTAAACAGGTACGTTTACTGTGCGAATGGTATTTGCGCGTACGGAAATCGTCTTAACATAAGTGCCCGGTGGCGCATGCGCTTACCGGGCTTGCAAAATAATGTTCCGTAGGCCGGATAGCGCCAGCGCCATCCGGCACTTACAGACATGGCGAACAGTTGGCAGTACGGGGGGGCATATGACCTGGTTTATTGACCGGCGTCTTAACGGCAAGAACAAGAGCACGGTAAACCGCCAACGCTTCTTGCGCCGTTATAAATCGCAAATTAAACAGTCGATCTCCGAGGCCATTAACAAGCGTTCGGTGACCGACGTAGATAGCGGCGAATCTGTCTCTATTCCGACCGATGATATTAGCGAACCGATGTTTCATCAGGGGCGTGGTGGCCTGCGTCATCGCGTGCATCCGGGTAACGATCATTTTGTACAGAATGACCGTATCGAACGTCCGCAGGGGGGCGGCGGTGGTTCAGGAAGCGGACAAGGCCAGGCCAGTCAGGATGGAGAGGGTCAGGATGAGTTCGTCTTTCAGATATCTAAAGATGAATATCTTGATCTGCTGTTCGAAGATTTAGCGCTCCCTAACCTGAAGCAGAATCAGCAGCGTCAGTTAACGGAGTTTAAAACGCACCGTGCAGGATTTACCTCCAACGGTGTGCCCGCCAACATCAGCGTGGTGCGCTCCTTGCAAAACTCACTGGCGCGCCGCACAGCAATGACGGCGGGTAAACGTCGTGAGCTGCATGCGCTTGAGGCCGATCTGGAAACCATCGCCAAAAGTGAACCCGCGCAGTTGCTGGAAGAAGAGCGATTACGCAAAGAAATTGCTGAATTACGGGCAAAAATTGAGCGCGTACCGTTTATTGATACCTTTGATTTGCGCTACAAGAATTATGAGAAACGACCCGATCCTTCCAGCCAGGCCGTGATGTTCTGCCTGATGGATGTCTCTGGCTCAATGGACCAGTCGACTAAAGATATGGCAAAACGGTTTTATATCCTGCTGTATCTGTTCTTAAGCCGCACTTACAAAAATGTGGAGGTTGTCTATATTCGCCATCATACTCAGGCAAAAGAGGTTGATGAACACGAGTTCTTCTACTCTCAGGAAACGGGGGGAACCATAGTTTCCAGCGCCCTGAAGTTAATGGATGAAGTGGTAAAAGATCGCTACAACCCTGCCCAGTGGAATATCTATGCCGCTCAGGCATCGGATGGCGATAACTGGGCGGATGACTCACCACTGTGTCATGAAATTTTGGCGAAAAAGCTGCTGCCGGTGGTGCGATATTATAGCTATATTGAAATCACCCGACGTGCACACCAGACCCTGTGGCGTGAGTATGAGCATCTGCAATCTACCTTTGATAACTTTGCGATGCAGCATATCCGCGACCAGGATGATATTTATCCGGTTTTCCGCGAGCTGTTCCATAAGCAAAGTACCTCCAGCAATAGTTAGCAATTAGTAACGTAAAAAGTCAGCCAGATTTTCATCTCTGGCTGATTTTTTCTTGCCGGGTGCGGTGCGTTCCGTTCATGCGTAAAATGGCGCTACATTCTCTCCACCAGCGGATAGAAGTCTTTATTTTCCCGTTGCATACGCTCATACACTTTACGCAAAACAATGTTGGCATCACGTCTGAACGCGTCATCGTTGCCAATCAACTTACTGGCAATATTCCAGCGGCGGGAGAAAACCTCATATTCACTAACGATGTCCGCCATTTCACGCTTAAATTGTGTGCTGACTTGCCGAAGTACGTTATTACCATCTTGCTCAATATGCGGATAAAGGAACTGATCTTCAGCAGATAAATGCGTTTTAATGATCGCGCTCATGCTCACAATCGCAGTAGCGATTTCCTGAGCATTGGCTGAGACGCCAGCGAGGCTTAACTTACGCAAGAATGATATTTTTTCCAGTATATCAACATGCTGACTTTTCATTTTATCAATATTCATCCGTTTATCCTTTTTATTTTCCTTTGATGGAACAGCAGGCAATGTAGTTTAGTTGGTGACGTTGCGAGTGGAAGAAACGAAACATTTTCAAGAATCGGCGACGATTTTCGTACGTTCGCATACCGTTAAACGCAATTTTAATTGCACCCTTTACTCCTTCGTCGCGAATTAATCCGCGCGGTGACATCAACGACATTTTGCCATTCTGTTGCAGGACCTGTTCAAACCCCGCACTCATCAACAGGTCACTCCATCCTTGTTTGGTCAGCGGACTGACGTTTGATTTCACCACCTGAACCAACTGATATTGTTCGCCTTCTTCCAGTTTTTGCGCTGTGAACATAATGTCGTGGGTCAACAAACGTCCACCGGGTTTCAGCACCCGATGATATTCCGCAATCAGTTTCGCTTTAACTTTGTCTGCATACATTGTCAGCATGGCTTCGTTAATCACGACGTCGAAGCTGTTATCCGCAAAAGGCAGAGTATTGGCGTTTGCCGCCATGACATGAATGTGATTTTCCAGTCCGTTGTGCGCCACATTACTTCTGGCCTTGTTCAGCGCATTTTTATCCATATCAATGGCATAGACCGTACATCCAAAGCGCTGTACCAGCTCGATGGCCGTTGTAGCCATATTGCAGGCAACTTCAAGGACCTGGCTGCCAGGCGTCAGTTGGGACTGCCGGAACAACCATTCTGTCGCTTCAACCCCACCTGGGCGCAGGCGGGTTTTTCCCAGGCTGGCTAAAAATGTATGGCCCGCTTTTTCAGTCGCGCTCATTCGCCGGTCTCCTTTTTTATAAGTTGCATTATAAATACAACAATAGAGGTTAAAGGTGAAGAGCACGAATGATTTTTATTACAAATAATGCGCAATCCTGCAGGATTTTCCGTACTGTTAGAGTGGATGTATACCGTGTGATAGACTGATGTATCTGACTTACAGGGTTGTAAATCATTATGAAATTGCATCATAAAGCGCTCCGGCACTTTATCTCCGTAAGCGTTATTGTTTTGACATCTTCTTTTTTGGTTTATGAACTTGTTGCCAGCGATCGGGCAATGAGCGCGTATATGCGCTACATCATAGAGAAAGCAGATTCATCCTTTCTCTATGATAAATATACCAATCAGAGCATTGCCGCCCATATGATGCGCCAATTTTCATCCCCGAAAAAGCCCATCACAGTTGAACAACGAAAAGCGCTGTGCACCGCTTTTGAAACCGTCAACGGCATACATGGATTCAACCTCACTGCCCATGATTATCTTCCGTTACGCGGCACGTTACAGACCCACTCGCCGAGTTGTATTGAACAACTTGACGATATTTTTCTACTCCCCGCCTTCGATCAGGCCGTAAACGCAAATCGTGAACGGGTAGATTATGGTCAGGGATTAGGCACCATGGAATACAAGTTTCGCTATTACATTGACCTGAAAAACGACTACATCTATTTCTATAGCCTGGTAAATTCATATCAATTTGCCATGAATCACTGGTCTTTTTTACAGAAAGGTACACTGGGAATTAACCAGAGCGATATTGATGATATTTTTACTGGCCGAACCGTCATTTCCAGTATTTATCAGGACGATCTCACCCAGGAGAAAGTGATGAGCTTTTTGACCCCGGTCTACTATACCGGCAAGCTAAAAGGCGTTGTCATGGTGGATGTTAACAAAGACAATTTAAAGAACATATTTTATACCAACGACCGTCCCCTCGTCTGGCGCTATCTCAATGTGACTTTATCTGATATCAACTCAGGTGAAGAGATTATCATTCACCAAAGCGAGAGCGACTTGTTTCAGTATGTTCATTATATTAATGACATCCCAGGCGGAATGCGCATCACATTATCGCTTGATTTTATGTATTTTATTGTTGCCTCCTGGAAGATATTTGCCTTCTATTTACTGGCAACGGCACTGCTGCTGAACATGGTCAGAATGCATTTTCGTTTGTATCACAACGTCACACGCGAAAATATCAGTGATGCGATGACCGGGCTTTATAACCGTAAAATATTAACGCCCACGTTAGAGCAGCGTTTGCAGCAGTTGGTCAACGCCGGAACCTGCGTAACTTTTATTGCTATTGATTGCGATAAACTAAAGACAATTAATGACACGCTCGGGCACCAGGAAGGCGACCGCATTATCACCATTCTGGCCAAAGCTATTCAGGCCTCTATTCGCAAAAGTGACTATGCCATCCGTCTTGGCGGAGATGAGTTTTGTATTATCCTTGTCGATTATGCCCCTGAACTTACCCCCCAACTACTGGATCGTATTCGCGATAACTTACACACTATTGCTCCGGATACCTCCGTCAGTTTTTCCGCGGGGATTTATAACATGCAGCCAAACGACACCATTGATGACGCTTATAAGGCATCAGATGTACAGCTCTATCTGAACAAACAGAAAAAACACCACCGTGAGTGATACTGTATTCGTCAGGATGTTCATCGTAGTACCAGGAGTAAGAAATGACAGATGTAAATAAAGGCAACGTGACGCACCAACGTTTAATTTCGCTGTTGTCAGAACAAGGCGCAACGTATCGTGTACTCAGCCATGAGGCCGTTGGCAAATGTGAAGCTGTCTCGGAAATTCGCGGTACAGCGCTGGGTCAGGGGGCAAAAGCCCTCGTCTGTAAAGTAAAAGGCAACGGCGTTAATCAGCATGTGCTGGCCATTCTCCCGGCTGACCAACAGGCTGACCTGAACCAGCTTGCCGGACATATTGGCGGTTTACGCGCATCACTTGCCAGCCCGGCGGAAGTGGATGAACTGACCGGCTGCGTGTTTGGCGCTATCCCACCGTTTAGTTTCCATCCAAAACTCAAGCTGGTTGCCGATCCGCTGTTGTTTGAGCGCTTTACTGAAATTGCGTTCAATGCCGGACTGCTGGAAAAATCCGTGATCATGGACACCAAAGATTATTTACGCATTGCGCAACCTGAATTAGTCCCATTCCATCGCGCACACTAGCAAGCCCGTAACATCAGTATCAAAACGCGATATTATGCGTTCGCCCAAAAATAATAATAATCAATAAAAAAGCCTGTTCCGTCACGCATTTACGCGTACAGTAAGCAGGCTTATTTTTTCTTTTGGCAAGGAAACTACGATGTTTGATGTCACACTGCTGATCCTGCTTGGACTGGCAGCTCTGGGCTTTGTCAGCCACAACACCACTGTCGCCGTTTCAATTCTGGTGCTGATAATCGTCCGTGTTACTCCGCTGAATACATTCTTCCCGTGGATTGAAAAGCAGGGGCTTACCGTTGGGATTATTATTCTGACGATCGGCGTCATGGCGCCCATCGCCAGCGGCACGCTGCCCCCCTCCACGCTTATTCACTCCTTTTTAAACTGGAAGTCTCTGGTCGCCATCGCCATCGGCGTTGTTGTCTCCTGGCTTGGCGGGCGCGGCGTCACGCTGATGGGTAGCCAACCTCAACTCGTCGCCGGTTTACTGGTGGGCACAGTATTGGGCGTTGCCCTCTTTCGCGGCGTGCCGGTGGGTCCGCTTATTGCGGCCGGTCTGGTGTCGCTGATTGTTGGGAAGCAGTAGTCAACCCTGCCAGATAGCGACCGGGTGTTTGACCCAGGCCTTTCTTGAACATGGTGATAAACGCGGTCGTTGAATCGTAACCGAGCATTTGTGCGACCTGCTGTACATTGTGCCCGTCGATCAGTGCCTGCAGCGCCAGGATCAGTTGCAACTGATGACGCCAACGGCGAAAACTTAGCCCCGTTTCTTTGACGACCAGACGGGCAAGATTACGCTCGCTCATGGCAAACACATTGGCCCACTGCCCCAGTGTTTGCCATTGCGCAGGCTCCCGCGCCATCGTCGCCACCATCTTGCGAATTTTCGGGTGATCGGATACCGGTAACTGCATTTGCTCCTGTGGCTGTTGCGGTAGTTCGTCAAACAACACCTGCGTTAACCGCTGGGTAGCTGGTTCACAGAGCTGGGCATCCGTTTTGCTCGCCAGCGCAAGAATAAGTTCCCGGCATAATGGCGCTATTTTCAGCGTACAACAGCGATCCGGCATCACTACTGCATAAGGTTCAATGAATAAAAAGCACAATTGCGCGCCAACGGTAACGTGGTTGCTGTGCGGGATTTCACCTGGTATCCACACCGCATATTGCGGCGGCACCATCCACATGGCGTTCTCAACTTCGCAAGTAATTGCGCCATGCAACGCCAGAATTAACTGACCTTTGCGGTGTTGATGCAGTGGGCTGAAAAGTTCGTCTTCCTGAGCCTGAATACAAAAAGCCACGGCGGCATCGTGGTAAAGATCGGGTTGATACCCGTCCAGCCTCAGTCCAAACATAAGAATGTCCGATTTTAGCGATAAACTGTCATTTTAGCTTGATTCATCCACAGAGTAAAAACGCTAAGGTAACGCCTCGCCTGACGATATGAGAAAAAAATGACTAACTCCCCTTCTTCCCGCGGTAAAAACGGTGCGCTGTTAATTGCGGGTATCCTGATGATCGCGACCACACTACGCGTTACGTTTACCGGCGCAGCCCCTTTACTGGACGCGATTCGCACTGACTACGGTCTGACCACCGCCCAGACGGGACTCCTGACCACGCTACCACTGCTTGCTTTTGCGCTGGTGTCGCCTCTGGCGGCAACCGTCGCTCGCCGTTGGGGTATTGAGCGCAGTCTGTTAGCCGCCATGCTGCTGATCTGTATGGGTATTGCTATACGTTCACTCCCTTCATCCGGAGCCCTATTTGGCGGGACGGCAGTCATTGGCTGTGGCATAGCACTGGGAAATGTCCTTTTGCCGGGCCTCATAAAGCGTGATTTTTCACAGCATGTGGCAAAGCTCACCGGGGCGTATTCGTTAACAATGGGCGCTGCAGCAGCGCTGGGTTCGGCAATGGTCGTGCCGTTAGCGTTACATGGCTTTGGCTGGCGCGGCGCGCTGATGATGTTAATGGTCTTTCCGCTGCTGGCGTTATTGATCTGGTTACCTCAGTGGCGCCAGACGGCCAATGCCAGCCTCAGCAATTCGCGAGCGTTGCACTCCCGCGCAATCTGGCGCTCCAGTCTCGCCTGGCAGGTCACGCTGTTTTTGGGCATCAACTCGCTTATTTATTACGTCATTATCGGCTGGCTACCCGCCATTATGATCAGTCACGGCTACAGTGAAGCACAGGCGGGGTCGCTGCATGGCTTGCTACAACTGGCGACCGCAGCGCCTGGGCTACTGATCCCCCTCGTTCTGTATCGGTTTAAAGATCAGCGTACTATCGCCGCACTGGTCTCGATAATGTGCGCTATTGGTGCTGCAGGGTTTGCCGTTATGCCCGAGCAGGCGGCCCTGTGGACCGTGCTGTTTGGCTTTGGCTCCGGTGCCACGATGATCCTCGGCCTCACCTTTATCGGGCTACGTGCAAGCTCAGCGCATCAGGCCGCCGCACTATCAGGCATGGCGCAATCTGTCGGGTATTTACTGGCCGCATGTGGGCCGCCGATGATGGGGAAAATTCACGATCTTAACGATAGCTGGCAGCTCCCGCTGGTTGGCGTCGCGCTGCTCGCTCTCATCATGGCCGTGTTTGGCGTCTGTGCAGGACGCGAGAAAGAGATCGCCAGCGCGTAATACACCGGGCAGGCAAAAAACCAACCTGCCCAGTTGTTATCCTCTGGCCGCGCGCAGCAGTGCCTGGACGAGGGGCACAGGCTTTCCTGCCAGCGCCCCTCGTTCGTGCTGAAAAAGCGTCCCGACATAAAACGGATGTGTCACCAGTTCAATAGCGCGAACGTCACCCGCGTCATCCCAGCCCGTCACTCGCAGATCGCCGCTTTCAAGCTCAGCGGCAAAACCTTCCGACACGCCATAGTTACAGTGATACCCCTCTGTAATGACATCCCGTCCGTAGGCTCTGGCGATCAGCGTATTCGCACGCAGTTCAATATCATCCGTCTTTTCGACCAACGAGCAGGTCAGCGGTGCAATCACCATACGACCCGTGGTCTCTGTTTCCGCATGCGCGGCATCACGCCAGCCCAGCACATTGCGGGCATACTCAAGAATGGCATGCTGAAAGCCGCCACAAGTGCCCAAAAATGGAATACTGTTTTCGCGTGCGTAACGTATTGCCGTCAGCGCGCCTTCCGGATGCTGGTAAGGACTGCCGGGGACCACCCAGATGGCATCATAGCCGACTAAATCTTCACCACTGCTAATATCAGATGTGGTGAGCCAGTCATAATCAGCCACTAATTCCAGAACGGCAGCAGCATCATCGATAGCAAGGGGAATAGCCTGGTGCGCCACAATATCGGGGCTGTAATCACCCACCAGCGCAATGCGAAGCGTATCTTTAACAGGGGAAATTTCCATTAACTTTCCTTATGTCCAAACAATGAGGGACAACATAAGGAGCCTCAGCCTACCGATTTTTTGTTGTTATCACAATCCCTTAAATTGAGAGTCTATATGGCCAAAATGCTATAATGGTCACGTTTTACGATCTTATTTAACCGTAATGAAGACGAGTTCAGTGGCTTAACGGAGCGGATTAAGAGATGAATATTCAGTGTAAACGCGTGTATGACCCGGCAGAAAAAAGTGATGGCTATCGTGTTCTGGTCGACAGACTGTGGCCACGCGGAGTGAAAAAAACCGATCTTGTTTTCAATGAGTGGGATAAAGCGCTGACGCCCTCGTCTGATTTACGTAAGGCATTCCACGCTGATGTCATCGATTTTGCCCATTTTTCCGAGCAATACCGCGCAGAACTTGCCCAGCAACAGCAGGAAGGCAAGCGACTCGCGGACATTGCCCGCCAACAGCCGTTAACGCTGCTGTATGCGGCGAAGGATACGCAGCAAAATCATGCGCAGGTTCTGGCTGAGTGGCTACGCCAATTGTGACAGCTGGCTATTTGCCCGTTGCCGGATGATCTCTGCGCCAAAGTGCCCATTCATCAATAACTTCACCACCGGGTAGCTTGCAATCCGACCTTACGCCTTGCGGTGTCTGCACCGCAATCAGCACGCCGCCCTTTTGCTCACAATATACGGATGCCGGGTTCGCCATGCCAATTTTCGGTGGTACGGGTGCTTCAGGTGATGTGGAACACCCCGCCAGCGCCAAAATGCCGGGCACAACGATAGAGGCCAGTTTCATATTCACTCCTGTTAAAAACGTTACTCTGGAAGAGTACCCCGACTCCCCACCTATCTCCATGTTTTACTGACGTGTTTCAATCTCATGTCTACATTTTGACCCGGATAGCGTGTTTCATCTTTCCCTCCGATGTTCTATTATGCCGGCAATACAGGACTTATCAGCATTCTGGAGTATTTGCCTCTCATGTCAGACATGATCCTCGCCCGAGTCTCACAATCATTAGCCACGGAGCAGTCTGTTGAGAGTCTGGTTCGGCAACTTCTGGAGATGCTGGAGGTCGTGACTGAGATGGAATCAACCTATCTTACTAAGGTCGATTTAGATGCGCGTCTGCAGCATATTCTGTATGCGCGTAATAGTAAGCAAATGCAGATCCCTGAAGGGCTGTCGGTACCGTGGGATGAGACACTCTGCAAGCGCGCAATAGACGCAAACTGTCTGTATAGCGATAACGTTCCCGCGCGTTGGCCAGAATGTACCGCCGCACGCGCACTGGAAATCACAACCTTTCTGAGTACTCCAGTCCACCTGCCCGATGGCACGTTCTATGGCACCCTCTGCGCCACCAGTCGTCAGCAACAGCCACTCAGCGAACGAGGTGAGCAGGTACTGCATCTGTTCGCAGGCCTGATTGCGCAGTCTATTCAGAAAGAATCTCTGGTTGCTCAGTTACGTGAAGCAAATGCTGCGCTGATAGCCCACTCCTACACTGACGTTCTGACCGGGTTACCTAACCGGCGGGCAATATTTGAAAATATCGAAACCCTCTTTTCGCTGGCTCGCCACCTCAGACACAAAATTATTGTCGCCTATATTGATTTAGATGATTTCAAACTGATCAACGATCGTTTTGGGCACGAAGTCGGTGACCAGTTTTTGATCCAAATTGGCCAGCGTTTACGCCGTGGATGCAGTGAGAATGATATTCTTGGTCGTCTGGGCGGTGATGAATTTTTAGTCGCCAGCCTGTCAGTGGAAAACGAAATGTCGCCGTGTATTCGTTTGCAAAGCGTGAAAAACCACTTACAGCAGCTAATTTGCGGTGACTATGACCTGGGTGGAATCTGTTTGTATTATCCGGGAGCCAGTCTGGGCGTTGTGGAAATAGACCCGCTGGAGACAGACGTCAACTGTGCGCTTCATCTTGCAGACAGTGCGATGTATCAGGATAAGAAACGTCAGGATAAAACCGCTTTTGTCGTACATTAAGCCCTGTTATGCTTAATCGTCTTAAAATTATTCTGGCAGATAAGCGTATGCGACTCGGTATTATTTTCCCCGTTATTATTTTCATTTCCGCTGTCGTTTTCCTGTCCTGGTTCTTTATTGGCGGCTACGCCTCACCAGGAGCATAACGATGAAAAAAACAACGCTTATTATGATTGGCGTGGCCATTATTGTCGTGCTGGGAACGGAGCTGGGCTGGTGGTAACCCAAAATAAAGGCCACATAAATGTGGCCTTTATTGGCTGATTCGTTACTTAGCTTTTGATTTTTCTGTAGATAAACAACACCACAATCGCGCCGATAATTGCCACGACAAAGCTGCCGAAGTTGAAACCATCAACTTTACCAAATCCAAAGAATGTACTGATCCACCCGCCCACGACGGCACCAACAACCCCTAAGATAATGGTCATAAAGAAACCGCCGCCATCTTTCCCCGGCATGATCCATTTTGCCAAAATCCCCGCGATAAGACCAAAAATCACCCATGAAATAATGCCCATTATTTTCCTCGCTTATGTTTTTACGTGAACGATTTACTCGCTGTATAAAAGCATAGCATAGCGCCGAAAAATTAAAATTTGTGATCAGTGTCACTTTGATTTTTCATCTTTATCTGATGTTTCATGAGGTTAAACCTCACAAAAACGGTGATATTTACTGACGTTTATCGTCATTAGTGTCAAATCGTCAGTCATTATTCTGCTATTTTTGCTTTCGCTCCCCGCCATTGCTGAATTTTCAATTCTGGCACAGTTTATGCTTTAACAGCCCGTCGCTACGACAAATCGTAGTCCGCGAAAACTCTCGCGAGACTCCGTCTACAATTCGCGCTATTTCAGCATTTAACAGGTCTGTTATTGATGAAAAAAATCACCAGTGTTTGCCCATACTGTGGGGCCGGGTGCAAGCTCAAGCTTGTTGTTGAAAATAACAAAATCATCCGCGCTGAAGCCGCTGAGGGTGTAACGAACCAAAACCAGCTATGCCTGAAAGGCTACTACGGCTGGGACTTTCTGAACGACACTCGCCTTTTGACTCCCCGTCTGACCCGACCAATGATCCGCTATGAAAAAGGTGGGAAATTCACGCCCGTCAGTTGGGATGAAGCCATCCGCTACACTGCAAAACGCTTATCCGAGATCAAAAATACCTATGGTCCTCGCGCCATCATGACGACGGGTTCGTCTCGTGGAACCGGGAATGAGACCAACTACGTGATGCAAAAATTCGCACGTGGCGTACTCAACACCAACAATGTCGATTGCTGCGCCCGCGTCTGCCACGGTCCATCCGTCGCCGGGCTGCAGGAGACGCTGGGCAATGGTGCGATGAGTAACTCAATTAGCGACATTGAAAACTCAAAATGTCTGCTCATCTTTGGCTATAATTGCGCCGATTCCCACCCGATTGTGGCACGCCGGGTGATCAAAGCTCGCCAGAACGGGGCAAAAATCATTGTCTGCGATCCCCGCCGCATTGAAACTGCCCGAATTGCAGACCAGCATCTGCAGTTGAAAAACGGGTGTAACATGGCGCTGGTCAACGCGTTTGGCCATGTGCTTATCGAAGAGCAGCTTTATGATCGCGAGTATGTGCAAAAACATGCCGAAGGCCTCGAAACTTACTGGGAAACCGTCAAGGATTACGCGCCCGAAGCCGTTGAACATTTAACGGGTGTGCCTGCACAGCAGGTTCGTCAGGCGATGCGTACTTTCGCTTCCGCCCCCTCGGCAACCGTGATGTGGGGAATGGGCGTGACCCAGTTTGGCCAGGCGGTTGACGTGGTTCGTGGTCTGTCGAGCCTGGCATTGCTGACCGGAAACCTGGGGCGTCCTAATGTCGGCGTTGGCCCGGTGCGCGGACAAAATAACGTGCAGGGCGCGTGTGATATGGGCGTACTGCCGAACCAGTTCCCGGGCTATCAGGACGTTACCGATTTCGCCGTGAGAGAGAAGTTTGCCAACGCCTGGGGTATTGACGTCAATCTGATGGATGACAAGGTCGGCACCCGGATCACCGAAGTCCCCCATCTGGCCATCGAAGGTAAAGTCAAAGCCTACTACATCATGGGTGAAGATCCGCTGCAAACCGAGGCCGATCTGGGCCTGGTCCGTGAAGGCTTTAACGCGCTCGATTTTATCGTGGTACAAGACATCTTCATGACCAAGACGGCAGAAATGGCCGACGTTCTCCTGCCCGCAACATCGTGGGGCGAACACGGCGGCGTCTTTACCTGCGCCGATCGGGGATTCCAGCGGTTTGAACAGGCGATTGAACCTACGGGGGATGTCAAACGCGACTGGGAAATCATCAGTCTGCTGGCCACCGCAATGGGCTATCCGATGCAGTATCAAAATAACCAGCAAATCTGGGATGAGATGCGCGAGCTATGTCCGCTCTTCTACGGTGTGACATACGAAAAAATGGGTGACATGGGCCATGTTCAGTGGCCATGTCCGGAGCTTGATCATCCAGGCACGCCGTATCTGTATGCACACAGCCAGTTTGATACCGCCAATGGCAAAGGTAAATTGTTTGCCGCACAGTGGCGTGCTCCTGCAGAAGTGCCTGATGAAAAGTACCCAATGGTGTTATGCACTGTGCGCGAAGTCGGCCACTATTCGTGCCGCTCGATGACCGGTAACTGCGCAGCATTGCAGGCCCTGGCCGATGAACCGGGCTATGTTCAGATCAGTACGCGTGATGCGGAAAACCTCGGTATCCGTCATCGCGATCTGGTTTGGGTGAGCTCGCGTCGTGGCAAGGTTATCAGTCGGGCTGATGTCTCTGAACGCATCAATCCCGGAACCGTGTACATGACCTATCAATGGTGGATTGGCGCCTGTAATGAGTTGACCCAGGATAATCTGGACCCCATCTCGAAAACCCCGGAAACCAAATATTGCGCCGTCAATGTTGAGCACATCACCGATCAAGGTTGGGCGGAGAACTATGCCGCGAAATCTTACAGCGAGATGAAATCACGTCTGTGTGAGGCTATCGCGTAAGTAACCTGCACATTTGCCTGAGTCGTACCTCCAGGCTCAGGCAAATGCCATTGCGTTACTTCGCCAACTGCGGATCGTTAAACCGAATAGCCATATCTTCTGCCTGCTTATCCCGCGCCATAAAGTTAAAACTAATCAGAAATAGCCCAACCATAAACGGCAATTCGTACAGTTCTTCAATCAGATCGCCATACTGCGCGTTGTGAAGAAAGACGGGAGCCAGCAGACGATGGTGCTCGACCGTGTCGGAGATCAAAAATGCACAACTGGTGATCGCCAACAACCAGAGCGGTAGCGGCTCATTGCGCAAGCGATTGACGATCTCCCGGCGCAGGTTCGCTGAAATCACTACCGGCAAGATAATCATGGCGATTAATACAACAGAGATAGCCCTGAATAACAACCTGGGCTGATCGGGAAAATAATCGCGCCCCCAACTGGTGCTTCGTCCCAGCAAAACTAACCACCACAGCGCGGCCCACAGCCAAAATTGCTTCTCGCCATCTGGACGCGAAAAAGGCCGGATGTAGCAGAAAGTAAACACGGCACCAAAAAACAGCCAAAGCGCCTGACCATTTTCAATCCATCTGACGACGCCGCCGTTGAGCAAGGGGAGATTCAAGTTGGCAGTAAACGGGATCACCGCAGTGACCAGCCCCAGCAGGAGTGTTGGGAATGTTAATCGGGTATCAAGTTTCATAAGCACGATGTTCTGTTAAATGAAAGACAGCCGATCATAACCCCAGCGAATTTTACGCCATTAGCAATCTATGCGATCTTCTTAAGGTTTTCTTAAGAAAACTTTTTTACAGAAAATGAGCGCACAAACTACGCATCATGAATAAAAAAACCGCATCGAGCCGTCAACGCGCGATGCGGTTTTAATTTTAAAATGAATGCAATCAAGCAATAGCAGAGATGAAACCTTACCAGCCGCAGACTTCGTGCTCATTCTCGGTATCGTATGAACGAACCGTATTGACCAGGTCTTTAACCACTTCAGCGGCCACATCCGGAATCAACAGCGTCATCGGTGCTTCAGTTTCATAATCGACAGACACGCCATTGCTGTTATTGGTGACTGTAACGGTGTAGGTTGCTTTACCCATGATTTACTCCTTGCCGGTACGCACAACTTTTCGTTGATTTGCGCTCTCCATCAACACTTCGGGCGCTACGAAAAAGTCGATATTAAAGTAGGTGTCGTCGGTCATCACTTCGATGTTATGCCATTTCTCCGGCGGAAAAACGCCGAACTGACCGGCTTCGATAATCATCACCTCTTCAGGTTCCGGGCTGTGTTCATCTGCAAATCCGAGATATTTGACCGCCCCCTGCATCACAGAAAGTCGAGGATAAACCCCGGCACGGGTACCCTTATCAAGGTGGCGTTCGAAAATTCCGGCAGGTGCAGTTTCTTTGTTCCAGAACGGCGTTGAGCGTGTATGAATATGATTCTGTGGAATTTGAAGCATTTTTCTTCCCTTTTCCAGTCGACAACCAGCGAGTCTTATTGAATCGCTGCTGTGAACAGGGTACGCCTCAAAATATACATTTTAAATACCATTTATTGGTTATAACCATCCCATCTTTCAATGAAGGGAGCAGCTTAATACTGAAAGCCCGCCGTCAACAGCGGGCCAATAGCGTTACGACTGAAGCGTCGCCAGACGTGCGGCAAAACCGACAAAGATCAAGCCAATGAGGGAATTCCCAACTTTAGCCAGTTTTTTCTTCGTACGAATATACTGTGTCACAAACGCACCGGAGAAAATAAGGAAGCTCAGATAGAAAAAGCTCACTATTTCAAGCGTCATCGCCAAAATAAAGAACGACAACCCTGAGTGAGTCGCGTTGACATCAATAAACTGTACAAAAAACGATACATAAAACAGAATGGCTTTAGGATTCGTCAGACTCAGAATTAATGCACGTTTGAAAATCGCACCAAACGGAACTTCTTCTGGCGCAGCATCGCTGGCTTTCGATTTCAGTGTGGCATACAGGATCTTCGCACCGAGATACAGCAGATAAAACGCGCCGAGATAACGAACGATATTGAACAATACGGGCGTTGTTTTGATAAGTGCAGCTACGCCAGCATAGGCCAGAAACATCAATACGGCATCACCAATAAACACACCGCTTGCGGCCAGATAACCGCCCTTCACGCCACGACCGACGCTGTTCTTCAGCACAAATATCGTATTTGGCCCCGGAACCAGCACGATAAAAATAGCCCCCACCAGATACGTCCAGTAATTCAGAACTCCATACTCTGCGAACACGTTAACCTCTTCCTGAAAATACACATGCACTTGCTGCGAGACAATATGCTAACGAATGCGCCAGGGGATGGAAAGAGAAGCTTTAGAATATAGCATTCTGTTTCAGTCCGGTTGCAACAGCATTATTCGTTCCACATTTGCAACGATGAAACCCACTTTTGCGCCTACCCAATGCCCCGTTTAGCCACTAATGTTTATCAGTAGATTCAGCCCGCAAGGCACCCTCTCATCACATGGAGAAAGAAAAATGACTATTGCTTATAAACGTCTCGATAAAGATCAGGCTGCCGTACTACTGGTCGATCACCAAACGGGTTTGCTTTCACTGGTCCGTGACATCGATCCAGACAAGTTTAAAAACAACGTTCTGGCATTAGGCGATCTGGCGAAGTATTTCAAACTCCCGACGATTCTTACCACCAGCTTTGAAACCGGTCCTAACGGTCCATTGGTTCCTGAGCTGAAAGAACTGTTCCCGGATGCCCCTTACATCGCACGTCCTGGCCAGATTAATGCCTGGGATAACGAAGATTTTGTTAACGCGATCAAAGCAACAGGCAAAAAGCAGCTAATTATCGCCGGGGTGGTAACCGAAGTCTGCGTCGCATTCCCTGCGCTTTCTGCCATTGAAGCCGGTTTCGACGTGTTTGTGGTCACCGATGCATCCGGTACGTTTAATCCGCTGACCCGTGATTCCGCGTGGAATCGTATGTCATCTGCCGGCGTACAATTAATGACGTGGTTCGGTCTGGCCTGTGAGTTACACCGTGACTGGCGCAACGATATTGAAGGGCTGGGAACGTTGTTCTCCAACCATATTCCTGACTATCGTAACCTGATGACCAGCTACAACACGCTGACGTCCGGAAAATAATGTTCCTGTCAGGGTAATACACAGAAACCCGCCAACATCGGCGGGTTTCATTGAACAGTTTCAGTCGGGATTAGTGGTGCAGCATTTCATCCACCACCTCTTCTCCCTTGAGCTGATAAGGGTAATAGGTTGGCCAGTTATCCATCTCTTCAAGCAGGGCAGCCTGCGAGGTATTCCCCATAAAGATATGGAAGTGGCTCGACTTACGTGGCGCAATAATGTGATCGCTAAATTGCACGTATTTCGGCGCGTCGCTGCCAGCGTCTTTACACTCGAACAGGTAACGCACACCTTTCTTACCTGACGTATAGTTCAAAATTTTATATCCGGCATAGTCATACTTACACGCTGCCACCTTTTTACCGGTATGAAACTCCATTACGCCGTTTTCAATACCAATAGTGTCAACATCGGTCGCGTAACCCTTACGGTAATAGGCTTTAATCTGCTCTGCCGTTTTGCTCTTGTCTTTCTCCGCTTTCTTTTTGAATACCGGATCCAGTTCGCCACTCACCAGATACGGATAGACAGACTGCCACATGCCATCCCAGTCGGCTAGCGTACGGTTCTGCACATTTTTGTCATCAAAAACGCCTTCAGCCGCCTTTTGTTCTATTTCGGTCATTGGTGCACCATGGGAATGGTGACCATGCGCCAGTACCTGACTACTAACAAAAAGCATCCCCAGAGCGACTGCCAATTTTTCCACATGCATAGCCAAAATTTCACCCTCAAATCATTTGCGAGTGAAATGTTATAATATAACATTATAGTTTAATCAATATTGTTTTGCGTCACTCAACCATGCTGGCGGGCAATTTTCCAACGGCTGTCAAAATGGGCCTGGTACTGCGCCACAACACCAGGCTCTCCACGGATCACCAACACGTTTTCTGAATTCGCAAATTCGGCGGATTTGGCAAAATTAAACGAGCCGGTCTCCAGCGTGTCACCATCAATAATCATGGTCTTGTCGTGTTGTAGGTGATAGTGGTCATCCAATCTGATATCGATACCGTTGGCCGTCGCAAACGCGATCGCTTTCTGACTGACTTTCCCCTGATTACGTTTTTTATCGATCACTGCCCGGACAACAACACCTCTTTTTTCTGCATCTACCAGCGCCTGAACAATATCCGCAGACTGAAAGGAATACGCCATCATGTCGATGGTGTGCCGCGCATGATGAATAGTGTCGAGAACTAAACCCCGCGCCGAACCTTCCGGTGAAAAACCTACCTGAACAGAGGCATTTGCCATCGGCACCGCGGCCCACAACAGGGCCGCGACCATAGCCATCGATTTTATCTTCATGTTATTGACCAGTGAGTGGTTTAATCTGAGGAGTTATCCGGACAGCGTAGCGTTCGCGTGCAAATCTGATCAAGCAATGCCTGTTGATGGCTGATAATCAGCATACCTAACGGACGGCGCTGACACTCTTCAAGCAGCAGCACCCAGATATCCCGTTGGATAGAGGGATCGAGTTGCGCAGTTATTTCATCGGCAATCAGAAAACGCGTACGCGGGTCGAGCGCCCGCAGTATGGCAATTCGAGCCAACTCACCACCCGAAAGTTGTCCGGGACGACGCGTTAGCCACTCCGGCTTAATATGCAGTCGGGCAAGCATTTCTGCATCTGGCCGCCAGGCATCATGAACCGCATCACCGGTACTCCGTCTGGGGTTAAAGGTTAATTCAGGATGCTGCGGCACGAGCTGCACCGGGCAATATTGATGGCGCGGCAACGGTTGGTTATCAACCAGAACGTCACCGGATGTCGGCTTTTGCCACCCCGCAAGCACACGTCCCAGTGTTGTTTTTCCGGTTCCACTGGGTGCGCAAATCCCAATACGTTCCCCTGGCGAAAGCGAGAACGAGAGATTTTGCCACAGTATTTTGCCTCCCTGACGAATGAACACATCACGACAGCACAGCATACCGCTCTCCAAAAAGTTGATTTCTTTCGGGCAGCGCTCGCCATTGCCGTTGCAGATGTTCACTAATTTCACCACGCAAAAGCTGTTCCCGGCTGACATTATCCGACACCGTTCCGTGATGCAGCGCGACAATGCGATCTGCGTGACGTGCCGCCAGAGTGAGATCATGTGTCACCCATAAAACACCTGCTCCCTGCTCACACAGGCCGCGTAGCTGTTCCAGCAGTTGATTTGCCAGAGGCGCATCAAGCCAGGCGGTAATCTCATCAGCAAGAATATAACGCGCCTGGCTGAGCGCGGCATGACACGCCAGAATGCGTTTGGCCATTCCTCCCGAAAGCTGACGCGGGAAAGACTCTAACACGGTGGTATCCAGATGATGACGTTCGAGCAAGCGTTCAATTTGCCCTGTATTCCACGCCTGACCGGAAAGCTGGCTGGCTCTTCGTAAATGCTTTTCAATCGACAGCAGCGGATTCAGCGCCTGCACACCCTGCGGAACATAACTAAACGTATTGCCGCGGCATGCCCTGATGTCATTGTTATCCAGCATTTTTCCATCAAGGGTGATATTGCCATGAAAGCGCAAATTTTCCGGCAACAGATCGAGTAGGCATTGCAGCAGCAGGCTCTTACCCTCACCGCTGCCCCCCACTAACGCCACCATCTGGCCCGGCGCAACATCAAAGGAGACATCCTGCAGCAACGAGGACCATTTTTTTGCGCCGTACCAGCGATAACGCGCCACTTCCAGCGAAATCTGCTGCAAACTCAACATGTATCACCTCTCAACCATAAACGCTGTACCGCCCGGGCAAATTGATCAAATAGCATCACAAGGAGAAATAGCATCAGCCCTGGAAACAGCACCAGCCACCAATCGCCATGACTGATAAACCGCAGCGCATCTGCCAGCAACAGTCCCAGCGAAGGTTCGTGGGGTGCCAGCCCGAAGCCAAGGAAACTTAACGCGGCACTGTGCAATACCGCATGAGGGAACATCAGCAACGTTCCTGTTAGCCACTGGGGCAATAGCGCGGGTAAATAGTGATGCCGCCAGCAGTAAAAGTGACCATGTCCCAGTCGCCAGGTGAGTGTCAGGTAATCGCTGTGGGCCACGCGTTCCGCTTCAGCACGTAAAATCAATGCCAGCCGCGGCCAGTGTGTGAGCGCAACCGCCATAATCACCCCGCTTTTCCCACCGCCCAACGTAAAACAGATCAAAATCAGCAGCAGAAGGTGCGGCATGGACAACATCGCATCGGTAATCAGACGCATGACAACATCCAGGCGTGGATGCAAACGGGAAATCGCCGCCATCAGTAACGCAATGAACCCGCTGCACAGTGCCGCGCCAATACCGATTTGCAGACTGGTAAGCGCGCCCTGAAAGCAACGAACCCACAAATCGCGCCCCAGATTGTCGGTACCAAACCAGTACAGCGCATCAGGCGGAAGATGACGGGCAAGAAGATTCACGCTCAACGGATTATCCAATGTGGCCGCACCATATACTGCAATAAATAACAGGCCACTCACGGACAGCAGAAGACGAACAAGCGTCGGCGTCGGGTTATAGAGCATCGGGTCGCTCCAGCGCACGATTCAGAACATGGACAAACCAGGCAGAGAGAGAGTTACCCATAAACACCAGCACGGTACTGAACAAGACAATCCCCATCAGTAACGGCAGGTCACCGCGTAATCCGGCATCGATGGTAGCCTGCCCCAGCCCCGGATAGGCAAAAACCTTTTCAGCCAGCAACGCACCGCCCAACAGTTCGCCCAACGAGGCAAACTGTAGACATAGCGCTGGCGTAATGGCGTGTCGCAGAACCTGGTGTCGCAACAACGACCATCCCTTGTCACCCTGCGAACGCGCAAAGCGGACAAATTCGCTTTTCATCACGCTGGCGATACTTTCCCGCGTGTGCAACGTAATTTGCCCCAGCCCCAGCAGACTAAGTGCACAAACAGGGAGAACCAGATGGCGCAGACGTTCAGTCAGCGTTGCCATATCACTGTTATTTCCCGGTTCCCACGCACAACAGACCGGGAACAGCGGCCAGCGCACCGCAAATACCGCCAGCAACAGCATGCCAATCCAAAAGGTCGGTAAGGAAGAAAGCAGATAGCTAAGTCGGCAGATGACTTTATCCGGCCAACGGTTCAGGTAGCGGCCGGCAACAAACCCCATTGTCGTTCCCAATAAACCGGAAACCAACCACGCACCGCTCAGCAGCGCAAACGAGGTCGCAAACCGCTCCTTAATCACGCTGGCAACAGGGGCATTAAACAACATCGAGTAACCAAGATCGCCCTGTAGCACGCGTAAGAACCAGTGGAAAAAACGCTCCCACAGAGGTTGATCCAGGCCCCAACGTGCAGCAATACGTGCATATTGCTCCGGCGGAACATGCAGCAAATCGTTGCCAATATAGGCACGGATTGGATCGACCGGAGAAAAGCTGAGCAAGATGAAAGTGCCAGCCGCGACCAGCACTAACAACACTATCAGCCGTAATAC
Source organism: Citrobacter sp. Igbk 17 (assembly GCF_028069775.1). Classification (NCBI taxonomy): domain Bacteria; kingdom Pseudomonadati; phylum Pseudomonadota; class Gammaproteobacteria; order Enterobacterales; family Enterobacteriaceae; genus Citrobacter; species Citrobacter sp. Igbk 17. The sequence continues at coordinate 24,526 of NZ_JANEWI010000042.1, forward strand.
ATGGCCTAAAACAGACTTCATCAACGGCAGGTCCAGGTCCATTCATCAAGATTGTTGAGCAACGACCAGCTACCGTGAATTTCCGGTGCACCTTTGCCCAGATCAATGCACGGATTTGCCAGATAGGTGTGCTGAATATTCAGCAGCCATGCCCATGCGGCATCCCCTTGTACGCCTGCGCCTTGTTTGCCATCCCACTCAACCTGTTGCCAGAAAGGTAACGCTTTTTGCCAGTCTGGTGCATCAATGGCCTGCTTGAGATGTTGCTCGACCACTGGATTGCTGTAGTAGCCCGGGTTGTAATACTCCACACCCGCCGCCTGCCCGCTGTAGTGATGGAAAAGCTCCATCGGATCCAGACTCCCCCAGCCGAACAGCGTAGGATTAGCATGCATATGGCGTTCAACGGTTTCCCAGCTACCCGACTGCAGCGACACTGCAATGCCTACCGGCTCCAGCATGGCGCGCACGGCCTCGGCTAAATCACGACGGGTACTGTCGCCGCTGGCATACCACAACGTCAGACGCGCCTCTTTACCGTCTTTCACCCGTACACCGTCTTTGCCCACTTTCCAGCCTGCCTGATCCAGAATCGTGCGGGCTTTTTCAGCGTCACCATCTTTGAATGCCACCGAAGTCCCCTGCCATGGCAATCCTTGAACCGCGCTATACGCGGGGATTGCATGACCTTCCATAACCTGCCCGGCAAGCTGCTTACGGTCAATGGCGTAATTGATCGCACGCCTGATAGCAATATCGGCTGTAATATCGTTCCCAACCGGATAACCATTAGCATCTTTCTTCCCAGCCGGAACCATTGGGAAAACAATACCGCGGTTTTCTACACTGTCGCGAACCCACAGTTTTAAATTCTGCTGTTCAGGTGCTACCGCCATCGACGGCGCAATACGTACCAGTCCCAGTTGACCACTACGCGCTGCGGCGTATGCGTTATCCTCATCGAGGAATACAAATACTAACCGGTTGAAATCATTCTTCTTACCGGCATACCACGGGTTTGCTTCCACGATCAGTTGCTGCCCCGGCTGAAAGCTCACCAGGCGGTAAGGACCTGCGCCAATCGGATTTTTGGCAAATGTTTTTTCGTCATACTGTTTTGCCGGAACAATACCTAACGAACCGAGCACATTCACAAAAGTGCTCTGCGGATGACTAAGCGTAATTTCTGCCGTGCGGTTGTCTATCACGCGGGCATGGGTGAAATTTCCCATGTCAATTTTTCCACCACTTTTTGCGGCTTTGTTATAGGTGAAGACCACATCTTCAGCCGTTAGCGGTGAACCATCAGAGAATTTGAGATCGGGCTTAAGCGTCAGCGTCCAGGTTTTGCCGTCGGCACTGGTCACCACTTTTTCCGTCAGCAGGTTTCCCCAGCTCATATCCGCATTTTGCTTTAACACAGGTGCATGCAACAGCAGATAGCTGCCATGACTCCAGCCCAACATCGGGTCAAATCCCTCCGTCGGCTCGGGCCCAATGGCCAGTTTTAGCGTCTGGCCTTCGTCTGCATTTTGCGCAGCGAAGAGTGGCGAGGTTAATGCGAGAGTCAGTGCGCACGTCAGCAGTGCCAGCTTGCCTTTAATCATTCTCTTATCCAGATTTACGTTATTTTTATCTCGTTTAACGAACAATTTACGTTAGACGGTCTCCTGGGGAAGGGATTATGGCGGACAGTAATGCCGAAAAAAATGATACAGCGCAGAAAAGTATGACGATTTTTAAAAAACATCATACGACTTTCTAATACCCGGCGCTTTCACGTTTCACTTCGCTGAAGTGATTAAGCAAAATCACCGTATTTATTCGGCGTTATATTAAATAAGAAGCAATAGTTGCAGGGAAAACTATTCACCCACTTCGGTTTTTGCCTACCTCAAATTCATGACAATTTATGTATATTTATTAAAGAAAGACACAGTAAGTGACAAGTTATGTAAATATATAATGATAATTATTTGTATTATCATTTTCATCAATTATCTTACTGCCTTTGAATTTTTAACAAAGGAAGTTTGACTATGCGTTTAAAACCTGTTGCCTCTGTCGTTCTGTCCTGCATAGGGTTTACCAGCCCCTTTGTCTTCGCTGAAGACGTGATGGTAGTAACCGCTTCGGGTTACGAAAAAAAGATCACCAACGCGGCTGCCAGCGTTTCCGTTATTTCACAGCAAGAGTTACAAACCAATAAATATAACGATTTAGGTGAAGCTCTACGTTCTGTGGAAGGTGTGGATGTCGAAAGCAGCACGGGTAAAACCGGCGGTCTGGAAATTAGCATCCGTGGTATGCCAGCCAGCTATACCCTGCTCCTGATTGACGGTATCCGTCAAAATGGAAGCAGCGACGTGACACCGAACGGCTTTTCGGCCATGAACACCAGCTTTATGCCTCCACTGGCGGCAATCGACCATATTGAAGTGATCCGCGGTCCGATGTCGACGTTATACGGTTCCGATGCCATTGGCGGTGTCGTCAATATCATCACCAAAAAGAGCACCGATAAATGGAGCACGTCCATTAATACTGGTGTTAACCTGCAAGAAAGTAATAAATGGGGTAACAGCACGGTCGCCAACTTCTGGTCAAGCGGCCCATTGATCGCAGGTGTACTGGATATGCAGGTTCGCGGCAGCACCACACAGCGCCAAGGCTCCAGTGTCACTTCGCTGAGTGATACCTCTTCCACCCGCGTGCCGTATCCTACGGAATCCGAGAATTACAATATCGGTACTCGTCTGGACTGGAAAACCAGCGACAGCAATACCTTGTGGCTGGATCTCGATTCCGCCAGACAACGTTACGATAACGATGATGGACAACTTGGCAATCTGACCGGCGGATATGATAAAACGCTGCGTTATGAACGTAACAAAGTGACGCTCGGCCACGATACCGCATTAACATTTGGTACCTGGAAATCCTCTGTGGGCTGGAATGAAACCGAGAACAAAGGCCGCCAGTTGGTCTCCTCGGCACTGACACCAGAGAACGCAAACCGGGCTGGCGACGCGCGTGAACTGAAGAACACCAACGTTATTCTGGATTCCATGCTGCTGACGCCGTTAGGTGACGCGCACCTGTTGACCCTCGGGGGGGAATACTGGGATGCCCGCATGAAGGACGGTGTCGTGCTGGCCAATACCGGCGAGACATTCCACCAGAAAACATGGTCGGCCTATGCTGAAGATGAGTGGCATATCCTCGACTCTCTGGCCTTAACCGTGGGGACACGCTATGAACATAACGACGTCTTTGGGGGGCACCTCAGCCCACGCGCCTATATGGTCTGGGACGTCTCCGACGAGTGGACCCTCAAAGGCGGTGTCACAACGGGCTATAAAGCGCCATCGCTCAGCCAACTTCATAACGGCATCAGCGGCGTGACGGCACAGGGAACCGTCAATACCGTCGGGAACCCGAACCTTAAACCTGAAGAAAGTACCAGTTACGAAACCGGGCTTTACTATGAGAATGACGCTGGGCTGAACGCCAACGTCACGGGTTTCTATACTGAATACAAAAATAAAATCGTTTCGTATTCTATCGATGATAATACCAACAGCTACACCAATAGCGGTAAAGCAAGAACCGATGGTATCGAGTTTGCCAGTACATTCCCGCTGTGGTCGGACTCGCTGAGTTTATCTCTCAATTACACCTATACCCAGAGCAAGCAAAAAGATGGCGAGAATAAAGGCGCGCCACTGAGTTATACCCCGAAACACATGGCGAACGCCCGTCTGAACTGGCAGGCAACGGAAGATATGAACGCCTGGCTGAGCGCTCGCTACCGCGGTAAGGCTCCACGCTATACGGAGAATTACGACAACCTCAGCGCAGTACAAAAGGCGGTGTATGACGACAAAGGCGCAAATTTAAAAGCCTGGACCGTTCTGGACATGGGGATGTCTTATAAGCTGACCAAAGAACTGACGCTGAATACAGCGGTGAACAACGTACTGGATAAAGACTTTAGTGACGTCACACTGTACCAGGTTGGCCGCAATAGTACTTATGCGGGCGACTACTATCAGACTGCACAATCCACGACCGGATACGTCAACCCCGGCCGTAACTACTGGGTCTCCTTAAACTACCAGTTCTAGTTTTGCTTACCTCTGTTGGCCAGGCTATAACTGATAGCCTGGCCGCTATCAGCGTGTTTTCGTAAGCGGATTGTCAGTATTGCGCATACGTAAGGAGAGACAATGCCCTTTTCAACCACTGAACGTCAGGCACTCCTGTCATTAAATGGCGTTGGCCCCAAAGTCATCGAGCGGCTTGAGCAACTGGGTTTCCACTCGCTTGCCGATCTCAAAAACTCTACTGTCGAGGATATTACCCAGCAAGCGGCGTCTATGGTCGGCTCAACGTGCTGGAAAAACAGTCCGCAAGCGAAAGCGGCAATTGCCAACGTCTTAGCGCTGGCAAGTGCGTCGTCGTTACGCTGATTTAGCGTATCACCCGAGCAAGAGGAACGTGCGCGATTTAACCGTTTCTGATTTTCCCATTGATACCCGGCTGCGGTTTACCAAACAGATACCCTTGCGCGAAATCGCAGCCCAGAGCCTGAAGGCTCGCCAGCTGTTCCTCTGTTTCAACACCTTCTGCAACAGCTTTCATATTCAGCGATTTCGCCATACCCGTAATAAGCCTGATGATATTAAGGGCGTCTTCCTGTGTGGATATCGAATGCACAAAGGACTTGTCTATTTTGATTTTATCGAAGGCAAGTCGACTCAGTCGCGAAAGAGAAGAGTATCCGGTGCCAAAATCATCGATGGAGATTTTTACCCCCAGAGCTCTGAGCTTGTTAAGTGTATTCATCGGCGTATTGCTCTCGGTAAAGAGAGAGGATTCCGTCACTTCCAGCTCAAGACGCTCTGCAGGAAGCCCGGTTTCTTTCAGAATGGACAGCACGATTCCGGCAAAGGCCTTGCTGCTTAGCTGGACAGGTGAAACATTGACTGAAATTTTAACCGGTACCACCCAGGAAGCCGCTTCCCTGCAAGCAATTTCAAGCACAGATTTTCCCATCTCGTTAATCATGCCTGTTTTTTCAGCGACAGGAATAAAACTATCCGGCGACAGAAGTCCTTTTAGCGGATGTATCCAACGAATAAGAGCTTCATAGCTGTAAATTTCCCGGCTGAAAGAATCAACAATAGGTTGGTAATAAACCACGAATTCTTTATTCACTATGGCCATTGCCATATCATGTTCAAGGGTTCTGCTTTCTTGCAGCTTTTCTAACATCCGCTGCCGGAAGACTTTTATTTTACCCGAGCCTTCATTTTTCGCTTCATAAAGCGCCAGGTCGGCAAATTTATAAAGGTAGTCGGAACGGTGCTCAGTTTCTGAGATAACAATACCAACACAAGTGGTTATATTTATAATTGCGTTATAAATAGTGTAGGGTTGGTTGATATAATCACATATTTTTTGAGCTCGGGAAACGGCACGGCTCTCTGTCAGACCGCTCGAAAGAAACGCAAACTCATCGCCACCTAAGCGATATAGCGTGTCTGAACCCTGGCTCATAGAAATCAAACGATGGGATATCTGACGCAATAACATATCCCCGGCGTCATGGCCATACGTATCATTTACCTCTTTGAATCGATCTAAATCGAACAACATCACCGTCACAGAGTCATTGTTTTTTTCTGCCATCGCGATGGTTTTACTTAAATCCCCCCAGAACAACTGGCGATTATTCATTTCGGTGAGCGAGTCGTGATAGACGTCATACTCCAGTTTTGCATTCTGGATCTGCAGTTTTTCTTTAGATTCCTGAAGTTCCTCAGCAAGGCACTTAACCTGGAGGTGTGCTCTCAAAATATTTCTGTTCTGGAAAAAAATCAGAATCCCCAGTATCGCACTCAATATTATAAGCAATACTGAAGTCGCCGAATATATATAATACAGGGTTTGAATATTCGTATTTGTATTATTAATCGAGCTAACATCTTTATCTAATGCACCGGATGAAAGATGGGCTAGCGGTGCATCAAGCGCATGCATTTCTTTCAAATATGTCTTGAGTTCTGAACGGTTCATTTTCTCAAGATGAACATCCAGATAATTAAGCATTTTCTCAAGCTGTATAGCCAGTTCATAATGCGCTGGATTACTTTCTATATAATGTCCTAAATCACCTTCTTTTATTAAATCGCTCTGGCTGAGCATAATGTCGAGACGCAGGCGTACAGCATCAAGCGTCATCGTATCATCACTAATGTAGAGACCAAGCCACGATTCAAATCGGTAATATTCTGATACCATTTGAACAGCAGACCATGAGTCGGCATAGTGGGTCAGTTTCTGTAGCTCTTGTTGTCTTTCGTGCACAAGGAAAGATATATATCCGGTAGATATAAAAAGGAAGAATATAATGCCAGCCAGTATTCTGTTCATGATGGTCCTCTGAACCTCTACTCAATTTTCATTGAGCTGACCTGCCATGCTGACCTTGAATAAAAAATCTGATTATTCAGTTCAGGAATACTGTCATAGGGATACACGATGAATAGCGGGCCTTTATCACGGATGCGCATATATTCTCCGTTGATTTTTAGCGCAAGAATAACATTATATTTCTTGAAATCACTGAGTGGGATAGCGGTGGTGTAGTCATTGAGCGCAGTGACCTTAACAACAGAACCTTTTGCCCCGACATAATCCATGAGCTTTTGCAGAGAGATACCCGTAAAGGTAGTGCGTCCATTATACCAGGGTGAGGTAGTCTGGAAACTTACTGTGCCCAGTTTCTCGAGACTGGCGATATCAAAAACGGCTTTCCCGTCTTCATTGGTATTTTCTATATTACCGGACAGTGTTAAAAGGACTTTACCGACAGGCTTGGGAAGTTCACCAGCCCAGACCTGAGTAGTGACAACGAAGCTTAACAACATAACAATTAACCGCATTCTAACCTCACCAATCTATCGAATGTAAGAGAATTATAATTTAGTTATTATGCTATTTACACATGCTACCCAGCGATTATTGATGCAGAAAGCCCATCCGTTTTTTAATTCATTGAAATCAATAAGTTAACCATCATTCATTTTTTAATATTGTTTAAAAAAGGCTGTTGATGTTATTTGAGGCACAGTAAATTTCACTATCGCCGTACAAAAAATAAGCCACCTGTTTAGTCAGTAAAAATAAACACACACGAATATAAAGGTCTATTTTTTTATGCAACAACAGGATATTGTTTTTCCAACCGAGCGCTTCGCACCTCTCATCGAATGCGTGTTGCGCAATGAATCACCAGGACCTGGTTTTGCTGCTTATCCATAAAAAATATGATTGCTAGACGGGTAGAGATATCCAGATGAGGGTACAAAATACAAATCTTGCGCAGTGCCCCCTATATTCGCCCCGAGCCACAGCCGGTTTATAGCTGTTTTAATCGCCAGCAAATTTCATTAAAAAAAACGGGAACCACCCGGCTCCCGTTCTCATACAACCAAGAATCTGGATTACATGTTTTCGATGATCGCGTCACCAAACTCTGAACATTTCAGCAGCTTAGCGCCGTCCATCAGACGTTCGAAGTCATAGGTTACGGTTTTCGCGTTAATCGCGCCTTCCATACCTTTAACGATCAAGTCAGCCGCTTCGACCCACCCCATGTGGCGCAACATCATTTCTGCAGACAGGATGATGGAACCTGGGTTCACTTTATCCTGACCCGCGTACTTCGGTGCAGTACCGTGGGTGGCTTCGAACAGTGCACATTCGTCACCAATGTTGGCTCCCGGTGCGATACCAATACCACCAACCTGTGCAGCCAGCGCATCAGAGATGTAATCACCGTTCAGGTTCATACAAGCGATAACGTCGTACTCAGCTGGACGCAGCAGGATCTGTTGCAGGAACGCATCGGCGATAACGTCCTTAACCACGATCTCTTTACCGGTTTTTGGGTTCTTGATTTTAACCCACGGACCGCCATCGATCAGTTCACCACCGAATTCTTCGCGCGCCAACTGGTAACCCCAGTCTTTGAACGCACCTTCGGTGAATTTCATAATGTTACCTTTATGAACCAGGGTAACAGAATCACGATCGTTAGCGATAGCGTACTCAATCGCTGCACGAACCAGACGCTTAGTCCCTTCTTCGGAACATGGCTTGATACCGATACCGCAATGTTCCGGGAAACGGATTTTCTTCACGCCCATCTCTTCGCGCAGGAATTTAATCACTTTCTCAGCATCAGCAGAGTCAGCTTTCCACTCAATACCCGCATAGATGTCTTCTGAGTTTTCACGGAAGATGACCATATCGGTCAGTTCAGGATGTTTAACCGGGCTTGGAGTGCCCTGGTAGTAACGAACCGGACGCAGGCAAACGTACAGGTCAAGTTCCTGACGCAGTGCAACGTTCAGAGAGCGAATACCGCCGCCAACTGGGGTAGTCAGTGGGCCTTTGATGGCAACACGATATTCACGAATAAGATCAAGGGTTTCAGCAGGCAGCCAGACGTCCTGGCCATAAACCTGAGTGGATTTCTCACCGGTGTAGATTTCCATCCAGGAGATTTTACGCTCGCCTTTATAGGCTTTATCGACAGCAGCATCGACAACTTTGATCATCGGTGGGGTTACATCAACGCCGATACCGTCGCCTTCAATGAACGGGATAATCGGATTTTCAGGAACGTTGAGTTTGCCGTTTTGCAGGGTGATCTTCTTACCTTCCGCCGGAACAACTACTTTGCTTTCCATTCACCTCTCCTTCGAGCGCTTCTGGTTCTGCTCGTCTGTCATCACGCTGCATGTGCATTTGCGTCCTGCTACACGGATGCGTTAGAGCAACTTTTTGTTAATGATTTGTAATGAGCGTGTCAATACTACCCTATTGTTCGTCGCCATGAAAGACACTCGTTCTTAGGCTATAATGCGGCAATTGATATAATCTGAAAATACCATGCAAAAAACTTCTTTTAGAAATCACCGGGTTGAGCGATTCAGCTCACGACAAGTCACTAAACAGCGTAAAGAAAACCAGCCAAAACGGGTGGTTTTGTTCAATAAACCATACGATGTTTTGCCACAATTTACTGACGAAGCAGGACGCAAAACGTTAAAAGATTTTATTCCTGTTCAGGGTGTCTATGCTGCTGGTCGTCTTGACCGCGACAGCGAAGGACTTCTGGTACTGACCAACGACGGCGCGCTGCAGGCCCGGTTGACGCAACCCGGTAAACGTACGGGGAAAATCTATTATGTCCAGGTGGAAGGTGAGCCAACCCCCGAAGCGCTGGATGCTCTGCGCACCGGCGTAACGCTGAACGATGGCCCCACCCTGCCTGCGGGTATCGAAGTGGTAGAAGAGCCCGCATGGCTATGGCCGAGAAACCCGCCTATTCGGGAACGGAAAAATATCCCTACCCGTTGGTTAAAAGTGACCTTATATGAAGGCCGCAATCGTCAGGTACGTCGCATGACAGCACACGTCGGCTTTCCTACACTGCGGTTAATTCGTTATGCGATGGGGAATTACACGCTGGATAATCTCGCTAATGGTCAATGGCGGGATGCAACTGTATAAGGAACAGGTATGTTTAAACCGCACGTCACCGTTGCCTGCATTGTGCATGCAGAAGATAAGTTTTTAGTCGTTGAGGAAACCATCAACGGCAAAGCGTTGTGGAATCAACCCGCCGGGCACCTGGAAGCCGATGAAACCCTGATTCAAGCCGCTGCACGCGAACTGTGGGAAGAAACCGGGATAAAAGCGCAACCACAACACTTCATCCGAATGCATCAATGGATTGCCCCAGACAGAACATCTTTTTTACGTTTTCTGTTTTCTATTGAGCTTGCCAATATGTGCGCTACTGAACCTCATGACGACGATATAGATTGCTGTCGTTGGGTCAGTGCGCAAGAGATCTTATCTGCGCCAAACCTGCGTTCGCCGCTGGTTGCCGAGAGTATTCGTTGTTATCAAAGCGGACAGCGTTATCCACTCGCAATGATTGGCGAATTTAACTGGCCGTTTACAGAGGGTGTCAAGTAAAGGGCTGCGTGCTAGAATATGCCGCCTTGAAGTTCAATGTCGTGAGTATTCCTATGTCTGAAAGCCAAAAAAAAGTGATCGTCGGCATGTCCGGCGGTGTCGATTCCTCCGTTTCTGCCTGGCTGTTGCAACAACAGGGTTATCAGGTAGAAGGCCTGTTCATGAAGAACTGGGAAGAGGACGATGGTGAGGAATACTGTACAGCGGCCGCCGATCTTGCGGATGCGCAGGCTGTCTGCGACAAACTCGGCATTGAACTGCATACCGTTAACTTTGCTGCAGAATACTGGGACAACGTCTTTGAATTGTTCCTTGAAGAGTACAAAGCGGGTCGTACGCCGAACCCGGATATTCTGTGCAATAAAGAAATCAAGTTTAAAGCCTTCCTCGAATTTGCCGCTGAAGATTTAGGTGCCGATTACATCGCTACTGGCCACTACGTGCGTCGCGCGGACGTGGAAGGCAAAAGCCGCCTGCTGCGGGGACTCGATGGTAACAAGGACCAGAGCTACTTCCTCTATACCCTCGGCCATGAGCAGATCGCACAAAGTCTGTTCCCAGTGGGTGAACTGGAAAAACCACAGGTACGTAAAATTGCCGAAGATCTGGGTCTGGTGACTGCGAAGAAAAAAGACTCCACCGGTATTTGCTTTATCGGCGAGCGTAAATTCCGCGAGTTCCTCGGTCGTTACCTGCCGGCACAACCTGGCAAGATCATTACCGTTGACGGTGAAGAAATTGGCCAGCATCAGGGGCTGATGTATCACACCCTGGGTCAGCGTAAAGGTCTGGGTATTGGCGGAACAAAAGAAGGTACTGAAGATCCATGGTATGTCGTGGATAAAGACGTTGAGAACAATATTCTGGTTGTGGCTCAGGGTCATGAACACCCACGCCTGATGTCCGTTGGCCTGATTGCACAGCAATTACATTGGGTCGACCGTCAACCGTTCACCGGCACCCTGCGCTGTACAGTGAAAACCCGCTATCGTCAAACCGACATTCCGTGCACCGTTAAAGCACTGGATGCTGAGCGTATTGAAGTCATTTTTGACGAACCCGTCGCGGCGGTAACACCGGGTCAGTCGGCGGTATTTTACAACGGTGAAGTGTGCCTCGGCGGCGGCATTATCGAGCAGCGTCTGCCTCTGCCGGTATAATTATTTACACATTTGATACAAGGAAGCAGTGAACGTGGCAAAGAATTATTATGACATCACCCTCGCCCTGGCAGGTATTTGCCAGTCGGCACGCCTGGTACAAGAACTGGCGCACCAGGGGCATTGTGATGCCGATGCACTACACGTTTCACTGAACAGTGTCATCGATATGAACCCCAGCTCAACGCTGGGCGTGTTCGGCGGCAGTGAAGCCAATCTGCGCCTTGGCCTTGAAACACTGCTCGGCGTGCTTAATGCCAGCAGTCGTCAGGGGCTGAATGCAGAACTCACCCGCTACACGTTAAGCCTGATGGTGCTGGAGCGTAAGCTGTCAGCAGCCAAAGGCGCTATGGACACGCTGGGAGACCGTATCAACGGCTTGCAGCGCCAGTTGGACCATTTTGATTTGCAGTCAGAAACGTTGATGAGTGCGATGGCTGGTATCTATGTTGACGTCATCAGCCCACTCGGCCCGCGTATTCAGGTCACGGGTTCTCCGGCCATTCTCCAGAGCCCACAGGTTCAGGCTAAGGTACGCGCATCGCTTCTGGCTGGCATTCGCGCTGCCGTGCTCTGGCATCAGGTTGGTGGAGGCCGTCTGCAACTCATGTTTTCTCGTAATCGCCTGACGACTCAGGCAAAACAAATTCTTGCTCATTTAACCCCGGAGTTGTGATCTATGGAATTATCCTCACTGACCGCCGTTTCCCCTGTCGATGGACGCTACGGCGATAAAGTCAGCGCGCTGCGCGGGATTTTCAGCGAATATGGTTTGCTGAAATTCCGTGTACAGGTTGAAGTACGCTGGCTGCAAAAACTGGCCGCGCACGCAGCGATCAAGGAAGTTCCTGCTTTTGCTGCCGACGCAATCGGTTTCCTTGATGCGATCGTTGCTAACTTCAATGAAGAAGATGCTGCACGTATCAAAACCATCGAGCGTACGACCAACCATGATGTGAAGGCAGTAGAGTATTTCCTGAAAGAGAAAGTGGCGGATATCCCGGAGCTGCATGCCGTTGCCGAGTTTATCCACTTCGCTTGCACCTCTGAAGACATCAACAACCTGTCTCACGCGCTGATGCTGAAAACGGCGCGCGATGAAGTGATCCTGCCGTACTGGCGCCAACTGATCGATGCGGTGAAAGACTTGTCCGTGCAGTATCGCGACATTCCACTGCTCTCCCGTACCCACGGTCAACCGGCCACCCCGTCCACATTGGGCAAAGAAATGGCTAACGTGGCTTACCGTATGGAGCGCCAGTATCGCCAGCTCAATCAGGTCGAAATTCTCGGTAAAATCAACGGTGCCGTCGGTAACTATAATGCCCACATCGCCGCTTACCCGGAAGTTGACTGGCACCAGTTCAGTGAAGAATTTGTCACATCCCTGGGCATTCAGTGGAACCCGTACACCACACAGATTGAACCGCACGACTACATTGCCGAACTGTTTGATTGTGTTGCCCGTTTCAACACCATCCTTATCGATTTCGACCGTGATGTCTGGGGTTATGTCGCACTGAATCACTTCAAACAGAAAACCATCGCCGGTGAGATTGGTTCTTCCACCATGCCGCATAAAGTTAACCCGATCGACTTCGAAAACTCCGAAGGTAATCTGGGTCTGTCCAATGCGGTTCTGCAGCACCTGGCAAGCAAACTGCCGGTTTCCCGCTGGCAGCGTGACCTGACAGACTCTACCGTACTGCGTAACCTGGGTGTGGGTATCGGCTATGCGCTGATCGCCTACCAGTCTACGTTGAAAGGGGTAAGCAAACTGGAAGTAAACCGCGATCACCTGTTGGACGAACTGGATCACAACTGGGAAGTTCTGGCTGAGCCGATTCAAACTGTGATGCGTCGTTATGGCATTGAGAAACCATACGAGAAGCTGAAAGAACTGACCCGTGGCAAGCGCGTTGATGCTGAAGGCATGAAGCAGTTTATCGACGGACTGGCTCTGCCGGAAGACGAGAAAACCCGCCTGAAAGCGATGACACCGGCTAACTATATTGGCCGCGCCATCACCATGGTTGATGAACTGAAATAATCAGGACTGGTGCCGGATAGCGATTTCGCCTCATTCGACCCACCGCTGATGTCATACCCAGGCCGGATACGCGCGAACGCTATCCGGCTTGTTAATTTTATCGCCTTAACGATTCCCCCCGGTTTATTAAATGTTTATCCCCACAGCCACATAATCAGCGTTAGACTATAAAAT